>CADBOV010000054.1 GCA_902796385.1 uncultured Lachnospiraceae bacterium | reverse complement strand
TGAGCAGGTTCTGGTGGTTCGCTGGCTGATCTACCTGTTCCTGATCTGGACTGTCTGGATCTTCGGAACCTATGGATTCGGCTTTGACGCACAAGACTTTATCTACGGAGGGTTCTGATGATGAAAAAGCGTATTTTCGGAGTACTGCGATGCATCATTTTCATGAGCATCCTGATCGCCTCCCTGTATTATATAAATAAAGTTCTGGTAACAAAGGATACTGCGGAAAACTCCAACTGGCCATGTACATCCTCCTATCATCAGTTTTACAAGATGGAGAAGGATTCCATCGATGTGCTGTTCCTGGGATCCAGTGTGGCTGTCAATGCATTTTCACCCCAGGAGATCTACAATACATACGGAATCCGCAGCTATAATCTGGGAAGCACGCAGCAGAGCATCATCCTGAGTTATTTCTGGCTGGAGGAAGCACTCCGGTTCCAGTCTCCGAAGGCGGTTGTGCTGGATACGAGATTCCTGTTTGACCGGGATTTTAATCTCCCGCTGAATGTAAGCGAGGGACTTGTCCGGAAATGTATGGACCCCATGCAGTGGTCGGAAGTAAAGCGTAATGCGGTAAAGGAGATCTGCGAACTGGACAGTTCCCAGGAGGAGATCAGCTATTATCTTACAAATGTACGGTTCCATACCAGATGGGAGGAACTGGAGGAGCAGGATTTTGTTCCGGAAGAATATGAAAAAAGTGAATTAAAAGGCTATTACCCGCTGTATGTTTATGGCGGAAAGTCGTATAATACATTTAACCCGGGAAAGGATACGAAGACCAAAGCGCCGTTCCAGAAAAACATGGCCACGTATCTGGATCGTATGGTTACACTCTGCAAGGAGCATGATATCAAGCTGATCCTGGTTTCCCTTCCCGGAAATGCCATGAACGACAAGATCAACAATGCGCTCACCGGTTATTCGAAAGACAAGGGGATCGAGTTCTACAATATGTGTGAGACGAAGACCTATGAGAAGATCGGAGCGAAGCTTCCGAAGGAAAACACCCTTGCACATGCAAATCTCTGGGGCTCCATCAAACTGTCGAATTTTATCGGCGGTGAGCTGAAGGAAAAATACGGTGTGCCGTCTGTTCAGGATGAACAGTATGAATGTACAAAAGCGTATTATGAGCATATTAAGAAGAATTGCGAGATCCGTCACATTGATGATACAAGCGAGTATCTGAAGGCGTTAAAGGATGATCATTACACGGTCCTGATCGCCAAGTCGTATGAATCCGCAAAATCCCTGGATAAGAATATCCTGGAGAGCCTGAAGGAACTGGGACTGAAAAAGAATTTCCGGAAAATGGAAGCCTTCAGTTATGTGGCGGTGATCGAACCTGGGAAGAGCGTGATCGAGAAGACCGGGAAACGGGATGTGGTGGCATATTCCGGTACCATCCGGGATAAGAACACCATGATCGAGATGTCCAGCAACATTTATAAGAACGGGACCAACAGCAGTATCGTTATAAACGGACATGATTACTGCAGACCGGAGTCCGCACTGACGGTTGTGGTCTATGATAATGAACTGCGTAAGGTGATCGATATCAGGACCATTCATGGAGAATAAGCGGGAAGAGACCGGTCACCGGTGAGAGTGAAATGGGGGTTGAATTATGTGGGTTTATGTGGCGATCGGAGGAGGAGTCCTTCTCCTTCTGCTCATTTGCATGATTGCATATTATAACCGTTTTGTCCGTCTGGAAAAGAAGGTGGAAGAAGCGTTCTCGACCATGGACATTTATCTGGTAAAACGCTGGGAGCTGGTTCCGAAGCTGGTGGATGCGGTAAAGGGATATATGGGCCATGAAAGGGAAACGCTGGCCTCCATCGCAGATCTGAGGAACAGGCCGTACGACGGAATGTCGGAAGCGGATAAGCTCCGGACAAATACGGCACTGTCCGGGAAACTGGGACGTGTGATAGCGGTTGTGGAGGATTATCCGGATCTGAAAGCCAGTGATAATTTCCTTCAGCTCAGCAGTTCACTGTATCAGGTGGAGGATGAGATTGCACAGTCCCGGAAATACTATAACGGAACCGTGCGGATGTTTAACACGAAGGCTGAGACATTTCCGGGCGTGATCTTTGCAAAGCTTTTCGGATTCCGCTCAAAGGAAATGTATGAGGCTGAGCCTTTGCAGAGAAATGATGTCAGGGTCAACATTTGATCAGCGGGTATAATAAGGGGGAGTAAGATGGGAAAAAGTATCCGGTTTAAAATGAGATGGATGCTTATGACATTGGCGGTCATGCTTTTGTTCTTTGCATGCACCGGCGGGGTCAGTTTTGCGGAGGAGGATCAGGACGAGGTTTCCGGGACCGAAAACGAAGATAAACCTCTGAGTGAGAATGAGGATTTTAAGCATTATGATTTTGTGATCAATTCGTACGACATTTACATGAAGGTAAATGAGAATAATACGATGGATATCACGGAAACCCTGAATGTCTGGTTTCATACCTCCAAGCACGGGATCTACCGGGATATTCCGCTTTCCAACAAGGTAACACGTCTTGACGGAACCACAACGAAAAATCATGCCAGGGTGACGGATGTTTCGGTAAATGAAGAGTTCACGACCGGGACGGAGGATAATAACTTCCGGATCCGGATCGGGGATGAGCATAAGAAGATTAAGGGACCGAAGGAATATAAGATCAGCTATAACTACAATCTGGGCAAGGATCCGCTGAAGGATGTGGATGAGCTGTATTTTAACCTGGTCGGAACCGCCTGGAAGGCTCCGATGGAAAATGTGACCTTTACCATCGAAATGCCCAAGAGCTTTGATGAGAAGAAGCTCGGTTTTTCCGCGGGCTGGGAGCGTTCGGCTGACAGTTCGAACATAAACTGGAAGGTTTCCGGACTGACCATCACGGGAAATTATAATGGCATCCTCAAACCCGGTCAGGCACTGACGGTACGTCTCGAACTGCCGGAGGGATATTTTGTCGGCGCAGGTTTGGAAAATAAAGTTCTTGATATCATCTGCTACAGTCTGCCGGTCCTGTTTATGATCATTGCTTTTATCATCTGGTTCAGATTCGGACGGGACGATGTTGTGGTGGATACCGTGGAGTTTTATCCTCCGGATGGTGAAAACAGTCTGAAGGTAGGATTCCTCTACAGAGGCGAGGCGCTTTCTTCGGATGTTACATCACTCCTGATCTATCTGGCCAATAAAGGATATCTCAGGATCGAGGAAACAGAAGAGAGAGCCATATTCAGAATGAAACCGACGTTCCGGTTTGTAAAACTGAGAGATTATGACGGGCACGACACGAATGAAAAAACATTTATGAGAGGACTCTTCGGAAGTCGCGATTCTGTTACCGTAGGACAGCTTTACGATTCATTTTACAGGACAACAAACAAGATCCTGAGAAATGTAAACGGGAAGATCAATCAGGACAGGGTTTTTGTACGTAATACAGGATGGAAGGCAGCGGTGATCCTGCTGATGATTTTTGTTTCAGCGTTTGCGATCTTGATCCCGCCCATCTATTCTTATGACCATATGTCGACACTTTTCTATATGATAGTTCCCATCATCGGCTTTGGATTCGGCGCATGTATCATTCTGTCCGGAAAAGGAAAAGGCCGGAAAAAAGGGAAGATGAAAAAGGGAAGACTCGGCAGTTTTCTCGGCGTGGTATTCTTTGGCTTTGTCCTGGGGTATCTGCCTTTGAAAGCACTGTTTTATCCGCTGCTTGAAGAAAACATATATTATATGGCAGGCTTCATCGGGGGATGCATATGCATTTTCGTGATGACCATGTGTTTTGCATATATGCCCAAACGAACACCCTACGGAAGTCAGATGCTGGGAAGGATCGAGGGCTTCAGGAACTTCCTGGAGGTTGCAGAGAAGGACCAGCTGGAACAACTGGTTATGGAGGATCCGGAATACTTCTACAAGATACTTCCTTACACGTATGTTCTGGGTGTATCGGATAAATGGATCAGTAAGTTTGAAGCAATCCAGCTGCAGGCGCCTGACTGGTATGGCGGTCATTATTATAATCTGAATGACTTTGCCGACAGGATGGATCGCACCATGGCAAGTGCCAACAGATCCATGACCTCCAGTCCTTCGGAGAGTTCCGGCGGTGGCAGCAGCGGCGGATCCTCGGGCGGTGGATCTTCGGGAGGCGGCTCCGGCGGCGGAGGCGGCGGAGCGTGGTAAATCCGCAAGAGAAATCCATGGAAACAGAATATCCATGGGAATAGAATATCCATGGAAATAGAATATGAGAGATCACTTTGAGATCAATAAAAAAGAATGACCGGTCG
>CADBOV010000053.1 GCA_902796385.1 uncultured Lachnospiraceae bacterium | reverse complement strand
GTAATAGTTAATGGCATTTTCAAGGGGCTGCTTTTCCGTCAGCTCGATCATCAGGTCCGTTCCGGTTACCTGACGGATATCCTCGATCCCGTAGAAGTTCAGCGGATCATTTGTCAGGACGTAAAGGACTCCGTCCTCGATCCGGTACGCCATCATGCCGTACTTCTCAGCCAGCGGCTGCGGAATGGTTTCGACTGCGTTGATATCCACAACCAGATCCGTGATATTCACCACGTTGTACTGAAGTCTCCGGCCAAGGGCTTCCAGCATCTGCCTCTCCGTGATAATATTCATTTCAATCAGAGCACCACCGAGACGGACACCTTCATGTGTCTTCTGGTATTCAATGGCTGCTCCGATATCATCATCGGTTACATATCCGAATTCCTTCAGGACATCACCGATTCGTATGTTCTTATTCGACCTAGCTTCCATGCCTGCCTTCTCCCCTGTATATCCTCTTACTTTGAAGTCTTCTCTAAAAGCGATTCGGGACTCTCATCCTCACTTTTTGTTTCATCTTCGGATTCTTCCGCTGCATCCGCATCCGGATCCTCATCCGTCGAAGCCACATCACTGGTGTCGATCATGTAGATCTCCAAGTTGATCGTCAGCGTCTTACGTACTGTCGTATCCACCGGAACCTGAACCCGGCTCACACCGGTTTCATCCGCTGTATTGACCGGCTGTTCCGTCTTGTTGACCTGTGTGGAAACAAGATTTCCGTTGGCATCCCTTATCTCATAGGAACGATACTCTCCCCAGGTATAACTGGTCAGAAGTGTGGTCCTGTCCATATTTTCAACATCCTTCAGGAAGTTCTCCAAAGCTCCGATTTCCCCGCCTACCGTAATGGTAACCGGTACTGCATAGATCTGGGTATTCGGCTGATATCCGCCCTCTCCCGCTCCCATGATCGTATTCATCAGATCACTGGTAGCCTTTTTACTTGAAGCGGCATTCGCGGTGGTCCCCTTTTCCTTTGCCTTCTTCTCCGCAGCAGCAGCCTTCTCGGCTTGTTTTACAGCATCCTTATATGCACTGATCATTGCATCCTGCTGTATGAACAGTTCTGAATTCACATATGCCATACGTTCCGTCGGAATCGTCGAGATTTTAAAGTCCAGCTCATAGATGTAGAGATTTCTCTTGGTTGCCATTTCCGTCAGCATCTGATCCACATCCGCACTGGTCAGGATCGGATAAAACTCATCCTTTACCTCCGCCAGCTTCTTCTCATAATCATCCGCCTGCATCTGGATCAGTGATGTATTGGATATCTTCAGTTTGTTCAGCTTCTGCGTCTGTTCTTCCGTCTCGATCTTTGACTCAAGATCATTATAGGCTTTCAGCTGGGGTATGATCCCCCAGTAACCGATCGCCACGATGAGCACACCGATCAGCATCCCGACCAGAAGCTTTTTATCCCGTTCTGTCATATTTGTCTTCACAGGCATTCCTCCCACTCTGTATTACAAATCGCCTATCATTCCTCAGTCTTCCTGCCGACACTCTCCGCCAGTGTACAATCTACATGAATATTATAATATCCTGTCTTATTGTCATAGGTATATCCCGTATGCTCCACATACTTAAATATATCCTCCTTCAGAAGACGATCGATGTACAGGTAAATGTCATTTACATTTTTCGCTTCTGCCGTGAAGCCCACCTTTCCGTTCTCGGCGTTGAAGCTGTTTATTTCTATGGTCGCATATCCCTGCGCCGTATCCTTCAGGATTTTTACGATCTCTTCGTTACAGATCGGATAGGTATCCACACATTTGGAAACGAACTGGATGGCATTGTACTTTGAAAGCATGCTGTCGCGCTTTGCAACCGCCTCATCATAAGCCATTAACTGCAGCTTCGTAGCAGTCTTTGTATTATATTCATGGACCTCATTATATTTCGCATCCCGGATCAGACGAAGCGTCAGGACGATTCCGAAGCCGACGGCCATTACAATAAATGTAGCCACCACGGCAATGATCCTGCTTCTGGTCTTCGGATCCATGGCAGTCTTTCCCTCTTCCTTCGCATCGAAGTAGGAAAGGAAGTTGCTGGCGCGTCCCTGATCAAAGAGACCGGAAACCGCATAGAGTGCCATCTGTGCCTGCTGCTCCAGTTCCGGATCCGAAACGATGCCGGTATTGATCATATCTACCGGAGCATTGATTCCGTGATCCGCTACCGCCCGCCGGTACAGGGGAAGATTCTGCCCCGCCGTACCTGCGATCAGGACACATTCGATCGGTGATGTGATCTTCTGGGATCCCATGAACTGCTCCATCTGGTTCAGGGATCTGGCCAGGTCATCCAGATACGCTTCCGTTCCCGGTTCATTAAAGCACCGGACCGAGTTGTAATATTTGAATTCCCCGTCCGCAAAAAGGACATTGGATACCAGGTTTCCGTTGATGATCTGAAGGACAAAGGTCTTTGCCAGCTTTACAATGGTCTGGCCTGCATATCCGATGATGGAACTCTCACCGGAAATGATTCCCTTCAGTGTGATCCCCATTCCTTCAAACAACTGAATGAACTCTTTTAACTGATCCTTCGGAGCCATCTCCGCGTACAGTTTCCTTGTCTTGGAATGCCGGTCCATTCCCATCTGGATAAATGAAAGTGTATTGTCCGCATCCTCACGCTGCATATCCGCGAACTCACGCATGATAAATCCCTGGGTTTTCTTTTCATTCAGAATAGGCGCCGAAAGATTTTTTCCGGCGATCTTATTACTGTTCAGAACCAGATAAACATCCTTCTTCGGAAGGTTGTTCATTTCCCAGAAACTTTTCAGATGTCCGCCCAGGGCTTCGGAATCCATGATGATTCCGTTGATGATACTCCCCTCCGGAGCAACGGTGGTATAAACCGCCTTAAGCGACCCGCGTTTTCCACGGGTTCCCAGGGCTATCTGTATGATCTGATTGGATAAATATACACTTACACTCATACTTCGTTCCTCTTTTTTCCGGTCTTCTTACTATTATCTCGCAACATCAGTTTCCTTTATCCGCAATGGTCTGATAAGAACCGTAGATCGGCTGGATTACCGCGATCATGATGAAGCCTACCATGACTGCCATGATTACGATCATCAGGGGCTCCAGCATGGCCACCAGCTTACCGATCGCGATCTCGGAATCGTATTCCATCTGATCCGCAATGGAGTTCAGCATGTTGTCCAGCGCTCCGGTTTCCTCACCTACCGCCACAGAGGACGGGAGTTTTTTTACAAATCCGTCAATCTGTCCCAGCGCTTCCGAAAGGGGCTTACCTGCGCGGATATCCGCGATCATCTGATCAAACTGACTTTCTATATATGTATTTCCGATTGTTGTCTTTGCGATCTGCAGGCAGGTTACGATCGGAATACCTGCACTGTACATACTTGCAAGTGTACGCGCAAAACGCGCCGTGTAAACGATCTTCCGAAGTTTTCCGATCTTCGGCAGGTGTAACTCCATCTTATCCAGGAAGAGTCTTACCTTCGGCAGGGAGGATACCACCTTCCAGATCATGAAGATCACTACAACACCAAGAAGCAGAAGATACCATTTATTTGCCACGAAATCCGACATTCCCATCAGGATCTCCGTTGCTGCCGGCAGTTTTTCCATCTGGGAGAACATACTCTCAAACTGGGGAAGCACGAATCCCATGATTACGATCAGCACGATCACGATCAGCGCCATCAGGATCTTCGGGTAAGTCATGGAACTCTTAACCTTCTGCTGCAGGCGGTGCTCCTTGCTGTAGTAGTCCGCCATGTTCAGTGCGGTACCATCCATATTTCCACCGTTCTCCGAGCTTCGGAGCATGTTGACGAACAGCGTCGGGAAGCACCCTCCCTGTTCTTCCATGGCATCGGATAATGTCATACCGGAACGGACACTTCTTAAGACATCCGAATAGAGCTTCCGGTCACTTTCGTTAATGGATTCATCCTCCGACATGATCTGCAACGCTTTTACAAGCGTAACACCCGCCGAAAGAAGACGTCCCAGATTCCTGGCAAACTCCGCAACCTGATCGTTTTTCAGTTTCTTGTGATAGTTCTTACCCTTGGTCAGTTCCTTTGATTCCACAAGAAGAAGGCCATCCGATTTCAGCTTCCCCTGCAGGTCCGCTTCGTCCTGTGCCTTGATCGAGCCGGTTACAACCTTTCCTTCTTCAGTTTGTGCTTTGTACTGATAGTTTAAGGC
>CADBOV010000052.1 GCA_902796385.1 uncultured Lachnospiraceae bacterium | reverse complement strand
ATGTTGATATCCAGAAGGATCAGATCCGGACGGTTGCCCTGAAGGAAGGTAAGCAGCTCTTCGCCGGAGGTAAGCTTTGTTACGATGATATCGTTCTTGGCGAGGATCCGTTCCGCAAGCTTCAGATTCATCGGGTCATCATCCACAACGGCAACCCAGAGATGATCGCCCTTCCGGGTGTTCATTTTTTCCGATTCGATGAATTCGGTTTCGTATGTGATATTCAGAACATCTCCGTTTTTTTCACACCAGCTCCGGATGATGTTTCCGGCAACCTGTTCCACGGCTTCGGATTTGATATCCGTAAGAAGAACGAGGTAGGAATTCTTTCTGGCCTGCATCAGAAGGTCGCTTCTGCGAAGTACACTTCCCAGATGTTCCCCGAACTGTTCATAGTACTGCAGGATCTGTTCCTTCCCGGTGGCTTCCTTCGGGGAGAGAGTGACCAGGATCTTACATGCATTTCTGTGATACCGCATTACATAACGCATTACGAAGCGGTAAACGCCGATGAAGGAGGTCATATCCAGCTTCAGGGCGGAAGAGGTTACATTTCGTTCGGAAAGGATCATGGAGAGGGTCTTCAGATCCATGACATAGGAATCCTCCGAATCCTCCTCCTCTGCATAAATGGCATAACCGTGTTTTCCGTTATTCTTAACGGAGTAGAGGGCTTTGTCCGCTTTCTTCAGGGCTTCCGAATATTCATCACCCTGTCCACACAGCCGGATCACGCCGATGGAAGCTCCCAGGGGGATGTCCATATCTGCTCCCAGGATCCTTTTTGCATCCATAAGCAGAGTCTTATTCAGATTTTCCGAAAAGGTCCGGATGTCATCTTCATTTTGGAGGGAAACGGAAAAAGCAACGAATTCGTCACCGCCCATTCTTCCCGCAATATCGTCCTGCCCGAGGAAGCCCCGGATCAGGATCGCAAAGCTGATCAGGATCTTGTCGCCGGCAGCGTGTCCGTAAATATCATTTACGAGCTTGAAAGAATCCAGATCGATCATCATAAGGTATCCGGCTTTTCTTCTGCAGAGCATTTCCAGTTTGCTGTTTACGGCGCTTTTATTGAGAAGACCGGTCAGGTTGTCAATCGTTGCTTCTTCATAGAAGCGGTGAAGCATATCCCTTCGTTTCAGGATGTTCTGAATACGTTTGATCAGAACGGCAGGTTCAAAGGGTTTTCGGATATAATCGGATACGCCCATCTCAAAACCGCGGGTTTCGGATTCATTATCCTCCTCGGAGGTAAGGAATATGATCGGAATCTCTTCCAGATCCAGTTCATCCTCCAGGGCGCGGATCTTTGACAGGGTTTCGAATCCGTCCATTTCCGGCATCAGGATATCCAGAAGGATCAAATCCGGTGTTTCGTTACGGAGATATTCCAGGAGAGCAAATCCGGAAGAAAATGTGGTTGCCTCAATCCCGTTGACCGTCAGTATTTTCGTTGCAACTTTCAGGTTCAGGGAATCGTCATCCACAAGAGCAACATGGTAAGACATGAACTGTTTGTCTCCTTTCAAAAAAATAAATCAAATGAAAAAATTCTACATCCTATAGAATACTTGAAAAGTTGATTTTTTGCAATTATACTATTGAATTACGGAAAGTTTTTTTGATTCAGAGGAATCAGTCAGGGGTTTCAACATGAAAAGAAGTCGAAAAAATCTGGTGATCATACTGGTGCTTACATTTATCATTATGGCACTTCTGGTTTTGTATACCTCAAGAGTAATCTTCCGCACCGCATTTTCATCCGTGCAGGAGCTGGGTGATGACAAGACAACGGCTATCACGGCGGATCTGGAGAACTATCTGGACACTGCCAAGAGTGTTGTATGGATGACGGCCGATACGGTGGATCATATGGTGGAGAAGGGTGCCACGGATGAGGAGATCATCGAATATATCACAAGAGAATCCAAGCGGACAGAGGAACAGTTTGACGCCAGCTATACAGGCCTGTACGGTGTGATCCGGGGGACTTATGTGGACGGTGTCGGCTGGGTTCCGCCGGCGGATTATGATCCTACCGAGAGAGACTGGTATAAGACCGTGGTTGCGGCAAAAGGTGATGTTACGCTGGTTTCCCCTTATGTGGATGCCCAGACCGGAAATGTGATCATTTCCATCGGAAGGGCACTGACGGATAATAACAATGCACTGGCTCTGGATCTGACGCTGAACGGGGTGCAGGAAATTGTCGAAAAGATCCAGATCAACGGTTACGGATACGGTTTTCTCGTAAATACGGACGGAATGGTCATCGCCCATCATGATCCGAAAGAGAACGGGAAAAACTATAATGATCTTCCGGAGCACCATGAGCTTTTTCAGAAGGTGCTTTCCGTGGGAAAAGGAAACTTTGACATGGAACTGGACGGGGAGAAATGTACCGTGTTCGTGGACCATGTAATGGAGCAGTGGCATCTGGTCATTATTACGAAGAATTCCGAACTGTATCAGGCGCCCAATTCATTGCTCCTGATCAGTATTCTGGTCAACCTGATCGTATTCCTGCTTATTTCCACATTCTATCTTCTGGGATACCGAAGTGAAAGAAAGTATAGTATCCGGATGCAGGAGATGAAGGAACAGCAGCGAAAGAAGGATTATGAAGCAAAGGTCCTGAAGCTTGAAAAGTCGGCTGCGGACAGTGCCAATAAGGCAAAGAGTGATTTCCTGGCGGATATGAGCCATGAGATCCGTACGCCGATCAATACAGTACTGGGAATGAATGAAATGATCCTTCATGAGTCGAAGGAAGAGCAAACACTGGATTATGCGGCAAACATCAAAGATGCAGGGGATAAACTCCTTACCATCATCAATTCGATCCTGGATTTCTCGAAGATCGAGGACGGAAGGATGAGCCTGGTTCCCGTTGAGTTTGAAACCGCCGATCTGATCAGCGGCCTGGTGAATTCCATCAGCGAGCGTGCAAAATCCAAGGATCTGGAGTTTAAACTGGATGTGGATCCGTCCCTTCCGTCGAAGCTGAAGGGGGATGATGTCCGGATCAGCCAGGTAATTATGAACCTTCTCACAAATGCCGTGAAATATACGGAAAAAGGAGAGGTGCTTCTGACAATGAAGAACCTGGGCATTGCGGATGGAACTGCCCGTATCTTTGTGTCCGTGAAGGATACCGGTATCGGTATCCGGAAAGAGGATATGGACAGACTGGCAATCTCCTTTGAACGTCTGGATGAAAGGAAAAACCGACACATCGAAGGAACAGGACTGGGAATCTCCATCGTCACAAAACTGCTTGCAATGATGAACAGTGAATTGAAGATCACCAGCGAGTACGGTGTGGGTTCGGAATTCTATTTTGAACTGCCTGTCGAGGCGGTGGATTATTCTTCCATCGGTGCATTTGATCTGAGCCGAAAGGGTAACGAGAAGGAGGCGGCCAGTGATATCACCATGTCGGCACCGGAGGCAAGGATCCTGCTTACGGATGACAACAATATGAATCTGAAGGTGGCTGCAAATCTTCTGAACCTGTTCGGCATCAAGCCGGAACTCTGCAGATCCGGAGAAGAGACCATCCGGAGGATGAAGGAGAAGAAGTTCGATATCCTGTTCCTGGATCATATGATGCCGGAAATGGACGGGATCGAAACCCTGGACCGTCTTCAGACAGAGAAGCTTTTAGGGGATACCACAGTGATCGCTCTGACTGCAAATGCGGTTGTGGGAGCAAAAGAACAGTATATCAATGTGGGATTCCATGATTATCTTTCCAAACCGATCCGCATCCCGGATCTGGAGAATGCCCTCAGGAAATATCTGCCTGCGGATCTGATCCTGGAGAAGGAAGAAACACCGGAGGTGGTTGAGACTGCGGGAACAGATGAAACTGCGGAATCGAAAGAGACTGCAGGGACGGATGAGACTGTGAAACCGGAAGGGACTGCAAAATCAGAAGAAACCGGGAAACCGACGGAAGAAAAGCCGGAAGAAGAAAGGCCGGAAGAGGCGTCTTCTCTGGATAAGTTCCGGAAGATCGGTCTCGACGTAGAGGAAGCGCTTGGATACTGCGGTGGAGATGAGGATCTTTATCTGGAGATTCTCCATGACTATGCGGATACGGTATCCGAACGGGAAAACAAACTGAAGGAATATATGGATGCCGGAAACATGAAGGATTATAAGATACTGATCCATACCATCAAAAACGCATCCAAAACCATCGGATCCATGGAGTTGTATGAAAAGACACTGGATCTGGAACAGGCTGCTGCAGCAGAGAAGACGGATTATGTCCGTTCACATCATGAAGAAGTGATGGAGGAATACCGGACACTTGCAAACCGGCTGTTTTGACCGCCGGTACGTATGATGATCTGACTCTTCCGGATGACTTGAACCTTGACTCTTTTTGTTGGACTTTGGTTTTGTTGTATAGTATAATTATCGTGGAGTTTGTGTTGATTCAGCTCTGCATGAGATTGGGACATGCGGAGGAGAGGGGGGCCTATGTTACACGCATTTACGAGAAACTATAATGACCTTTCCACGGAAGCGGGATTTCAGTTTGAATACTACTGTGATTGCTGCGGAAACGGGTTTAAAAGTTCTTTCATAGAGTCTACAACCTATGAGAAACAGCAGAAGACCCGGAGGTTCGGAGGGTTATCCGGAACCATCGGAAGCTTCATGGGAGGATTTGGCGGAAATATCGGTCATGCCATGGAACGTGGTGCTGATTTTATCGGAGACCGTTATGAGAATCAGTCACCCCAGTGGCGGAAGGAACAGGAAGAAGCCTTTGATGCCGCACAGGCTGAGGTGAAGAATCTGTTCAGAAAATGTCCCGCCTGCAATAAATGGGTCTGTGAGAGTGACTGCTGGAACGGTGAAGAAGGACTCTGCGTAGAGTGTGCACCGAGAGAAGCCAGCTATGTTGCGAAAGCCAGAAATGAAGCAATGCGCAGAAATATTGATGAAGCTGCGGAGACGGCAGTTGTATGGCAGGGAAAACTTGAAACCCGTACAACCATCTGCCCGAATTGCGGAAAGCCTGCAGGTGCAGGAAAGTTCTGTAACGAATGCGGCGCGCCGCTGGGAAATCAGCGTTGTCCCAACTGCGGTGCCGAGGTTGCGCTTGGTGTGAAGTTCTGCGGTGAGTGCGGAACTCCGATGAAGAAGTCGTATAAATGTATAAACTGCGGCTTTGAAAATCCGCCGGGAACCAAGTTCTGCGGAGATTGCGGAACAAAACTGTAACAACCGATAGAAACGCTGATCAAATCAGAGGTTTGAAGTGTGAACAAGACACCGGGGATGACTGACAAAGTTGTTTCCGGTGTCTTTTATCTTAGTGGGAGACGACCCCGCTTTTCAGGTGGCGGGTAATATGATATTTGTCTCAGTGGTAGAAACCCACCTCACGGGTGGCGGAGCATACGATACTTTGGGGAGGAAGAAGGATGAAATATAAGGCAAGACTTGATATAGAAGCGGATAACATTCATTTGGAAGACACAACACTTTCCATTGAGAAAGAAGGCGTTGTTACGGCAAAGGGGATGATCGATTATTCGAATATCGCAAACCTGAAGCCCATCAGCCATAAAGTGATCCTCTCAATGCTGGACGGAAGAGAAGCAGTGATCTCCATGCTGGGATTTTCATTTGACGGATTCTGGGAAGAACTCGTGAAAATGTTCGGGGAACGAACGGCGGACGCCCTTTTTATCGAGGAAGAACTCCTGATGGACTGTGAGGGAGAATATGAACTTCCGGAGAGCAGTGTCGCGCCCAGAGAAGCAGGAAGGGGAAGGATCCGGCTTTATACGGATGCGGTCTGCATCCTGCCTGCCAGCAGTCACGCGGTACGGGTTCCGCTCTGTTATACCGGAGAGATCACTCTCGAAGGATACTTGCTCCGGATCCGGATGCGGACGGGAGAGTGTTATACCGTAGGCCGGATGGGCTATGACACACAGCCCTTTGCGGAGCGTTGTCAGAAGCAGGCAAAGAAAGTGAAGGAAGCACGCGCAAAGCTTCTTTCCGGAATATCAACACAGGAACCTTTTACGGAGAAGGGGCTGTTCCGTACTGCCCAGACGGAAGAATACTGGTTATCCGCCTTTGGAAAAAACTGCTGTGCGGTGGAATTGTTTACAAATGACAAGGCAGCCACCTATCTTTATCAGTTTGAAGACCGGCAGCTCTTCACCTTCCGACTGGAAGAAGCCATGGAAGCGGTCGGGAGTCACAGGGAGATCATTTTCCTCGATCCGGAGGAACTGAAGGATAAACCTCTGTACCGTATGGCGATCCACCGTTCGGAGGCGGTTCGTTTCCTCCGCAGCTGCACCGCAGGACGGATCATCCATACCGCATCCCACAGGCAAAAGCTGGATGAATTCCTGAGTCAGTAAAATATACCATAATTCTATTGAGAATCCACCCGCATCTATGCTATAATCAACGTTTGTATAAACCCTTAGGAGGACAAGTACATGGCTAAGTACAATCATAAGCTGATCGAAGCAAAATGGACAAAAAACTGGGCCGAGAAGCCCGTGAACGTAAATGACGGAAAGAAGGACAAGTATTACTGTCTGGATATGTTCCCGTATCCTTCCGGCAACGGCCTGCATGTAGGACACTGGCGCGGATATGTGATTTCGGATGTCTGGAGCCGCTATCAGCTGATGCATGATAAATATGTGATCCACCCCATGGGCTGGGATGCATTCGGTCTTCCGGCTGAGAATTACGCCATCAAGAACGGAGTTCATCCTGCCATTTCAACGGCATCAAACGTTGCAAATATCAAGCGTCAGATCCAGCAGATCGCTGCGATCTATGACTGGGATATGGAAGTAAATACCACGGATCCGGAGTTCTACAAGTGGACCCAGTGGATCTTCGTTCAGATGTTCAAGAAGGGCCTTGCATATGAGAAGGAGATGCCCATCAACTGGTGTCCTTCCTGTAAGACCGGTCTTGCAAATGAAGAGGTTAAGGAAGGAAAATGTGAGCGCTGCGGTGCTGACGTTACAAAGAAGAACCTTCGTCAGTGGATGCTGAAGATCACTGCTTATGCAGAGAGACTTCTGGCAGATCTGGACAAGCTGGACTGGCCGGAGAAGGTTAAGAAGATGCAGACCGAATGGATCGGAAAGTCCAAGGGGGCGGAAGTAGATTTCAAACTCGAAGGACGTGATGAGTCGATCCGCGTTTATACAACCCGTCCGGATACCCTGTACGGTGCCACATTTATGGTGCTTGCACCCGAGCATAAGCTGGCAGCAGGCCTTGCTACCCCGGAGACAAAGGAAGCGGTTGATGCATACATCTATCAGACTTCCCTTCGTTCTTCCGTAGATCGTATGGCAGACAAGGATAAGACCGGCGTATTTACAGGAAGCTATGCCATCAATCCGCTGAACGGAGCAAAGGTTCCCATCTGGCTTTCCGATTATGTACTGGCTGACTACGGTACCGGCGCCATCATGTGCGTACCTGCCCATGATGACCGTGACTTTGAGTTTGCAAAGAAATTCAATCTTCCCATCATCCAGGTTATCGCCAAGGACGGTGTGGAGATCCCGGATATGCAGGAGGCTTATACAGAGGCTTCCGGTATCATGATCAATT
>CADBOV010000051.1 GCA_902796385.1 uncultured Lachnospiraceae bacterium | reverse complement strand
CGCTATGCCACCTGCGTTGTGGCGGTGGGAGATGGGATCAAGGATGTGTTCCGTGAAATGGGCGCAGATGAGATCCTGGATGGCGGACAGAGTAAGAATCCTTCCACTCAGGACTTTATGGACTGCTTCGACCGGTTAAATGCGGATGCAGTATTTGTCTTCCCGAACAATCCCAACATTTTCATGGCAGCACAGCAGGCAGCGGAAATGTATTCGGATTCCGCCATATATGTGATCCCGTCCCGAAGTCTCGGACAGGCATATACCGCCATGTCCATGCTGGATATCAGCCTGGAGACACCAGAGGAGATGGAGGAAAACTTCATCACGAATATGAACTATGCAGCCACCGGTATGGTCTGCCGGGCCAGCAGGGATTTTCATGGAGATGAACTGACCGTTTCGGAGGAAGATTATGTGGGAATGACAGATCAGAAGCTTCTGTCAGCTTCCCCGGATAAGATACGGGCACTGGAGGAAATGTGCCTCGGAATGGGCATCGAAGACCGGGAGATCGCAACGCTGATCTTCGGGGAGGATGCCACGGAGGAGGACCGGGATAAGGTAAGAAATCTGTTTCGGAACAAATGGGAGAAAATGGAGTTTTATGAAATCGACGGCCGACAGGAACTGTATGATTTCATCGTGATTCTGGAGTGATCTTTGGATCTGTTGATCGGTAGAAAGGGCAAGGGGGGAATTATGAAACGTTTTGCTATATTTACGGATTCCAGCTGTAACCTGTCAACGAAGGAAATGGAAGAGGTGGGGATCGCCGGTATCATTCCGATGCATTTTTATCTGAACGATAAGGAGTATGACGCCAGTTGTGACTGGACCGCCATCGGAGCAAAGGAATACTATGATGCGATCCGCAACGGCGCGAAGCTTCGTTCTTCGCAGGCAAGATCGGCAGATTATGAGAAGGCATTCCGGGGTGCGCTGGAAGCAGGAGAGGATGTGCTTTCCATTTCCTGTACCGGAGTTCTTTCCAGTTCGGTAAAGGAAAGCATTTCGGCAGCCAAGCGGCTGGAGAAGGAATTTCCCGATGCGAAGATCCACTGCGTTGACAGCTGCAACTGCACCTATCCGCTTGCGCTTCTGGTGATTGAAGCCTGCAAGCTGAGGGATCAGGGAAAAACCATGGAAGAGGTGGAAGCCTGGATCGAAGCGGAAAAGCTCTGCTTTAATGAAGTCGGAACCGTGGACCGTCTTACCTATCTCAGAAATGCGGGCCGCGTCAGTGCGTCGGCTGCATTCTTCGGCGGCGTATTCAGCGTAAAACCCATTGTGGTAAATGACGAGCTGGGAAATAATGTTGCCATCGAAAAGGTGCGCGGACGAAGAGGATCCATTGAGCGTGTTGCCGAACTGGTGGTGGAATATGCCCGTACGGACGTACATCCGGAGATTGGGATCGGACATGCGGATTGCAGGGAGGAAGCGGAGGCGCTTGCCGAACTGATCCGGGAGAAATGTAAGGGCCCCATGCCGGTGTTCCGGTTCGGTTATGTGGAATCCGGAGTCGGTTCTTCGGTAGGACCGGGAACCCTGATCGTCGGATTTTACGGCGATCCCGCACTTCGGTCGCTGTATAAAAAGAATAAATAAAACTGCTGAAATGAACAGGATATTTGGAGGAAGAAAATGAAGATCATCGTAGACTGCCAGGGAGGAGACAACAGCCCCGCTGCAGAGGTGGAGGGCGCACTGCTGGCACTCCGGGAGAATAAAGAACTGAGAGTTATCCTTGTGGGAGATGAAACTGCGATCCGCGGGATCCTGGATGCGAGGAACATAAAGAGCAGGAGGATCAGCGTGGTACACGCACCGGATGTTGTGACCGGAAATGACAGACCTACCGATGCGATCCGGCTGAAAAAGGACAGCTCCATGATCCGGGCCATCCGGATGCTGAGAGAAGACGATAGTATCGATGCGCTTGTGTCCAACGGCGCAACCGGTGTACTGGTTGCAGCGGCAACACTCCGGATCGGAAGGATCGAGGGGGTTCGGAGACCGGCACTCTGCCCGATCATTCCGGACATGTACGGTGGTGTGATCGGAGTCTGCGACAGCGGCGCAAACATCGAGGTTACAGCGGAAATGCTCCAGCAGTTCGCGATCATGGGTAGCAGATACCTGGAAGCGTTCCGTGGGATCCGTGAACCGAGGGTCGGCCTGCTGAATGTGGGAGTTGAGGAAGAGAAGGGAGATGACCTTCGGAGGGAAGCCTATAAGCTTCTGGCGAAAACTCCCGGGATCAATTTCGTTGGAAATATGGAAGCAAGAGAAGCCCTGTCCGGAGATTATGATCTGGTTGTCTGCGACGGATTTTCCGGAAATGTACTCTGCAAATCCATAGAAGGAACAGCCCTTGAGGTAATGAAGCGCCTGAAACGGGACATTTATTCCAAAAAGAAATATCAGATGGGCGCTCTTCTGATGAAGAAGATGTTTGAAGAAGAAAAGGAGTTTATGAACTACCTGAACTACGGCGGATGTGTCCTTCTCGGAACCGAAAAGGTGATCGTTAAAGGACACGGAAGCAGTGACAGGGTAGCAACAAAGGTGAGCATCGCTCAGGCCTGCAGGGTGCTTCGGGGAGGAATGAATGATAAGATCCTGGAATCCCTGAAACAGTGTGAGCAGGAAGCTGTCTGACCGTTTCATGAAAACTGCTGTAGGTCATTTGTGGTAGGGTTCGCCGCGCTGGATCCGGTATGCCCGGTAGATCTGTTCGGCCAGGATCACCCGCATCAGCTGATGGGGGAATGTCATGGCGGAGAAGCTGATCTTCCGGTCAGCCCTTGCCAGAACCTTGTCGGAAAGCCCCAGGGATCCTCCGATCACAAACTGGATGTGGCTGGTCCCGCTTACTGCAAGGCGTTCCAGTTCCGAGGCAAAACCTTCGCTGGAATAGCTTTTTCCGTTGATTGCCAGAGCAAGTACCATGGCGTCCGGCTTAATCTTTTCAAGAAGGCGATCGCCTTCTTTTTCTTTGATCTGATCCGTTTCAACCGCGCTGGCATTGTCCGGTGTCTTCTCATCCGCAACTTCGATCTCCGACAGTTTGCAGTAACGGCTGAGTCGTTTCTTATATTCTTCCAAAGCATCACGATAGAATTTCTCTTTGATCTTTCCGACACACAGGATATCGATCTGCATAACAGCTCCTTTCAGGAATTTAATTCCGGTGTTCCGTCATCTTCGTGCATGTAATGATCAAAAACCATACCCACTGAATATACATGAATTTAGAGGAAAATGCAAAACCTAACTGGTTATAAATGTGGTACTGTGCTATACTTTAAAGGATATTGTGCCTTTTTTCGAAAGGGCCGGAAGGGCCGTGAAAAGAAGGCGTTTGACGGAGAGATAATTATGGCTCAAAAACTCATGCTGCAGGGTACCATGTCAAATGTGGGAAAGACGCTTCTGACAGCCGGACTGTGCCGGATTTTCCGACAGGACGGTTATGTTGTCATGCCCTTCAAAGCGCAGAACATGTCATTGAATTCCTGTATTACGGAGAAGGGGGAAGAAATGTCCCGGGCTCAGGTAATGCAGGCGGAGGCAGCAGGAGTTGAACCCTCTTCGGATATGAATCCGCTGCTCTTAAAACCCACGGGACTTGCCGGTTCACAGGTGATCCTGCAGGGAAGGGTAAAGGAGAATCTTTCTGCGAAGGAGTTTTACAGGAGAAAGACGGAATTTCGTCAGTCCATTCTGGAATCCTTCCGAAGGATTGAGGAGAAAGCGGATCTTGTTCTGATCGAAGGTGCCGGTAGTCCGGTGGAACTGAATCTCCGGAAGGATGATCTGGTAAATATGGGATTTGCGGAGATGGTGGATGCACCGGTCCTGCTGGTGGGAGATATCGATCCCGGGGGCGTATTTGCCCAGCTGATCGGAACGATAGAACTTTTGACGAAGGAAGAAAGGTCCCGGGTAAAGGGACTGATCGTGAATAAATTCCGGGGAGACAGATCTCTTTTTTCAGACGGGATCCGAATCCTGGAGGAAAAAACGGGACTGCCTGTGGTAGGCGTGGTTCCCTATATGGAGCTGAATCTTCCGGATGAAGACAGTATGTCGGAACGGCTCCTGGCTAAAGGAAATGCCGGGGGAGGTTTCTTTGATCTGGCTGTGATCCGTTATCCGAGGATCTCCAATTTCTCGGATTTTGATGTGTTTGACGCATGGCCGGATATGCGGATCCGGTATGTGACCGCACCGGAGGAACTGGGCAGACCGGATCTTCTGATCCTGCCCGGTTCAAAGAATACCGGAGCGGATCTTGCATGGCTTAAAAATGTAGGGCTGGACAGCGCAATCCTTGCATATGCAAAAACGGGACCGGTTCTCGGAATCTGCGGCGGATACCAGATGCTTGGAAGGTCGGTCCTGGATCCGGAGGGAGTGGAAAACTCTGAGGGTCAGAATGGGGCGGAGAGCTCCGGGGGTCAGAACAGGGCGGAAAACTCCGGCCTCGGGCTTCTGCCGGTCCGGACGATACTGCAGAAGGAGAAGGTTCAGACCAGGACGGAAGGACGGCTGAATGCGCTTTCCGGGATGCTCCGGGAGTTGGGCGGATGCTTCGTGTCCGGATATGAGATCCATATGGGACGGACGGAAGCGGATGATGGAATCATCGAAGGAACGGAAGGCGGAAACGCTTCAAAAGCGGATGATGGCAACACCTCGAAAACGGAAGTTTCGGATGCCCGGTTTCTTACGGAGAACGGGAATACTTACGGAACATATCTGCATGGATTTTTTGATGCACCGGAGGTGATCCCGGCACTTCGGAAAAGTCTCGGAAGACTCCGCGGCATTTCACTGCCGGAACAGCGTGCAGTGGATTATCAGATGTTTAAGGAACAGGAATATGACAGACTTGCCGGGCAGTTACGGCAGAATCTGGATATGGAACTGATCCGCCGGATCCTTTCGGAGGCGGATGGAGGTTAAATGTGGGCTTTGTTTCAGTCATAAAATCAATCGGAAGCAGCTTTTCGCTGTATTCCCGGATCCCCATACCGAATGCGGTATGGAAAGGAGAAAAACCGAAATATACCCTGGGCTTTTTTCCCTGGGTCGGTGCAGTGATCGGCGTGGGAGAATATCTCCTGTACCGGTTTCTTCCGGTCTCCGGGGTACCGCTGGCACTCTGTATGGCAGTGCTTCCCCTGATCCTGACCGGAGGGATCCATGTGGATGGTTTCATGGATACATCGGATGCATTTCATTCTTACGGGGATAAGCAGAAGAAGCTGGAAATACTGAAGGATCCGCATATCGGAGCATTTGCGGTGATCCGTGTGCTGATTCTTGCGGCACTTTATCTGGCAGGACTTCTGGTGTTGACGGAAACCACAGGTTCGCCTGAGATTCAGAAGGAAGCAGTTCTGATCTTTGCGGGATCCTTTATCCTGGGACGTTCTGCTTCAGGATGTCTGATGGTGCTCCTTCCTCCGGCAAAAAAAGACGGAATGGCAGCGGAAATAAAAAAGGACTCGGCCCGGCGCGGGAACTGTGTGCTTTTGTTCCTGCAGGGAGGAGCGGTGATCATAGCGGGACTTATCATTTCGCCGCTGCTTATGACCGCTTCGGTAATGGCACTTTTTCTTGTGACGGCACGTTTCCTGTTCCATCATGTGGCGGAACTGGAAGGGATCACGGGAGACCTGGCAGGCTGGTACCTGACGGTCAGTGAGTGTGCGATGCTGCTGATGACGGTTGCGGTTTATCTGGCCCTGAAGGTTGTATAAAACCCGGGCAGATAAACAGGTAAGTACAGGCAGTAAATGGAATGCGGAAAACAGAGAAATATAAAAAACACAGTCGATATTCAGGAGATATTGAGGTGAAACACGAAGTGAAAACAAAAACCGGAAAACGGATCGGGAAAGGGAAGAGAAAAGGGCTGCTCATGGTATCCCTGATGCTTCTCCTCCTTTCCGTCGTTTTCTACGGGAAACCGGAGGAAGAGTCAGTTGCGGCGGTGCAGGATACCATTGTATCCAGAGAGGATTATTTCAACAAGCTGGAAATGCAGATCTTTAACCGGGAGGTTTCCCACAATTACAGGGTGCCGGATCGTACACTCGGGATGGATATTCTGAACAACATGGATATGGAGGGTTTTCAGTCCAATTACCATGAAGACCGGCCGCTGCTCAGCGGCTGTTACCTCAGCTATTATACCAAGCGGGTTTATATGACTTACGGTAGCGGAACTCTGCAGATCCGGATCGAACTTCCGTATATGAAGGATGAGATGGATGCACATTTTGAAAAAATGAAAAAGCTGGCAGTAGAGCTGAAGGGAAACTCGGATTATGAAACCGTGAAAAATGTCCATGATTATCTGATCGATCATTTCGAATATGATCACAGAACCAGTTTCGAGAATCATACGGATATCGATGGATTCCGGGACGGGAAAATGGTCTGCTCCGGTTATAGTCTGGCGGCCTACTATCTGCTGAATGAAGCGGGCGTAAAGACCCGTGTGGTTACGGGATCCGGGAATGAGGAGCTGTCGGATACCATGGATCATATGTGGAATGTGGTTCTGGTGGACGGCAAATGGTATAATCTCGATATCACATGGGATGACGGCGGCGGAGATAAAAAACTGGATACATATTTTCTGAAGTCGGATGCGGATTTTCCGAACCACCGGAGACTCGGATACTATGCCGGTCCGAGTTTCGGGGTTCAGATTGCGGATGAATCCTATCCGCTTCCGAAAAAGATTGATTCCAAAAACATCATGCTGGGAGTTCTGATCGCAGCCATGTTCATTACGGTTTTTGTTTTTGTCCGGTACGATACGAACAAAAAGAAGAAAGAGGAAGAAGCAAATGCACTATATCGTGATACGCCATGGGATGACACGTGGCAATGAGGAACACAGGTTCATGGGTCGGACGGATATTTCTCTTTCGGAGAAAGGAATCCGGGAACTGGAACAGCTGAAGGAGCAGGGAACCTACAGGAAAGCAGAGAAGGCGTTGGAGGAAGGTGCACTTCTTTTTCTAAGTCCGATGACGCGGTGCAGGCAATCGGCGGAGATTCTCTTTCCGGGACGAAAAGGGATCATCATACCGGAACTGATTGAAGTGGATTTCGGTATATTTGAAGGGAAATCTGCCGAAGAGCTTTCCGGTACCGTGGAGTTTCAGGCTTGGATCGATTCCGGAAAAACCCTTTCTTTTCCGGGAGGAGAGGATTTTGACACACAGATTGAACGTATAACAAAAGCCATGAACATGATCGATGAACTGTCGGAAAAAGCCGGACAGGATACGGCAGTTATTGTGGCACACGGCGGAACGGTAATGTCGGTAAATCATATCCTTAAAGGAGGAGAATTCCTGAAATGGAGAATTCAAAACGGTGAGATGGTAACTATGGAACGAAACAATCACTTGGAAGAAGGCGGGAAGACGGCAACTGAAGAAACCGCAGTAACCGCGGAAATCGCAGAAACCGCAGTAACCGCGGACCGGAAAGAAAATACAGGGCATGTGCGACGGGCGGAGGAAAAGGATATCCCGCGTCTGCTGGAGCTTCTGGTGCAGGTGGATATGGTACATCACAACGGCCGGCCGGACATTTTCAAGGGTCCCACAACGAAGTATAATGCTGAGGAACTGAAAGAGATTCTGCAAGAGGAATCCACGCCGGTTTTTGTATACGTGGATGAAAATGACAGGGCGCTGGGACATGCCTTCTGTATGCATCAGCAGGTTCTCGGAAGTCATGTAATGACGGATGTGAAGACGCTTTATATTGACGATATCTGTGTGGACGAGGCAGCCCGCGGACAGCATGTGGGAAGCAGACTGTACGAGCATGTGATCGAATATGCGAAGCAGTACGGCTGTTATAATGTGACGCTGAATGTGTGGAGCTGCAATCCGGTAGCACAGGCGTTTTATGAGAAAATGGGGATGTCTCCGCAGAAGATCGGAATGGAGACAATCCTTTGATCGGGGAGTGAAAGATGATCATTTATGTCGGTGGTCTGGCGCAGGGGAAATGGGAACTTGTGCAGGAAAAATATAGGGACATAACGGGCGTGTTTGACGGCAGGATCCCAAAGCCGGAGGAACTTCCGGAGGAGACCGGAACCCTGGTACTGCGGCATCCGGAGAAGGAAGCCGGGCCGGGGCATGCGTCACGGCAGGACGAAAGCGGGCAGGCGCGTGTGTCACGGCAGGACGAAAGCGGGTCGGTGCCGGGTTCGCCGGAGGAAGAGGCAGGTCTTCTTGCTGAGAGGATATTCCGGCTGGAGAAGCAGATGACTCCGGCATCCAAACTCATCATCATAACCCGGGAAACCGGAAGCGGTGTGATCCCGATGGATCCTTCCGAAGAACGGTTCCGGGAGATCACGGGACGATTGCAGGTGCTTCTTGCAAAGGAAGCAGAAGAAGTATACAGAGTCTGCTGCGGGATCGCGGTACGACTGAAATAAACCGGAGGACGGACGATGCCGATATGGTTGGTACTACACCTGGGGGCCGTTCTGACAGGAGCGGTGCTTGATCTGATCATCGGAGATCCGGTCTTTCTTCCGCATCCGATCCGATGGATGGGAAGTCTGATCGGTGCGCTGGAAAAGCGGATGAATGATCCGGAGGACAGGGGAGAAAAAAGGAGAAGAAAAGGAAGAAGACTGGTTGCTACGGTCATTTTGATCACGGCGGTGTGCAGCGGCGGAGCAACATTTCTCTGCTACTTCCTGCATCCGGCGGCGGGATTCATCCTGGAATCGATCCTGTCGGCCTACATGCTGGCAGCGCATTCTCTCCGTTCGGAAAGTGCCCGGGTGGAGAAGGCACTGAAAAAAGGAACATTGGAAGATGGAAGAAATGCGGTTGCCCGGATCGTGGGACGTGATACCGCACAACTGTCACAGGAAGGCGTTCTCAGGGCAGCGGTGGAAACCGTGGCGGAAAATACCTCCGACGGCGTGATCGCACCCCTTTTCTGGCTGCTGCTGGGCGGACCGGTTTTCGGATGCGTGTACAAAGCCATCAATACCATGGACTCCATGATAGGTTATAAAAATGAAAAATATCTGGATTTCGGAAGAGCTGCGGCGAAGCTGGACGATGCAGTAAACTATCTGCCTGCCAGGATGAGCGGTCTGCTTCTTTCGGCGGCAGCGGGAATCCGAAGAGATACAAAGGGACGGAATGCGATCCGCATTATGAAGCGGGACGCGAAAAAGAGCACAAGCCCCAATGCCGGTTATCCGGAGGCTGCAGTGGCAGGGGCTTTGGAGATCGAGCTTCTGGGAGATGCATATTACGGCGGGAAACCGGTAAAGAAACCGACCATCGGGGATGCGATCCGTGAGATCGAAATGAAGGATATTTCGAGAACGGGAGCATTGATGTTTCTGGCGGAAGGATTGTTTCTGCTGATCCCGGCAGTCATCCTTATGATCTTCGGAATCTGCATGGCATAGACAGAAGTATAGAAACAGTAACAGGAAGGGCATGAAAATGGCACACGGGGGCGACCGGTATCGAAACCGGATCCGGACGGATTTTTCCGTAAATCTAAATCCATTGGATATACCGGAAGTTTTGCAGGATGCACTGCAGCGGGGCATAACCAATGTGAAATATTATCCGGACATTCTTCAGGATGAGGAGCGGAAGGCGGCGGCTCTATTTTATGGCGGTCGTTTCAAATGCACACCGGATCCGGAATGGATGATCCCCGGGAACGGTGCTTCAGAACTGATCCAAACCGTGATCAGGGAGCTGAGACCGCGAAGAGTGCTTCTTCCCGTACCGTGTTTTACCGGATATCTCCGTGCCGTAACGGAAGCAGCGGATGCAGTGGATTTTTATGAGACAAAGAAGGAATGCGGATATCAGCCGGACGCTGCATTTGGCATGGAACTGAAGGCGGATACGGAACTGCTGATCCTGACAAATCCGGGGAATCCCTCCGGACGTCTTCTGGACCGGGAACTTCTGTTGCAGCTGCTAAGGATAACAAGAGAAAGAAAGATCCCGGTGCTTCTGGATGAATGCTTTCTGGAGTTTACGGGACAGGAAGAACGCAGCATGATCCCGTATCTTGCTGAATATCCGAACCTGATGGTCCTTCGTGCATTTACAAAGATATTTGCGCTTCCGGGACTCCGCCTGGGAGTTCTTATGACAGCAGATCCCCTTTTGGGAAGGAGGATCCGGCTGGCACTTCCCGAATGGAATCTTTCCTCCTTTGCAACGGAGGTGCTGGTCACGGCCGCAAAGGAGCGGGAGGCACTTTACACTTTCCTGGACAGGACTGCGGAATATGTGCGGAAGGAACGCAGCAGAATGACCGGACAGCTTTTGGAACTGGGCTTTCCGGTACAGGCTTCCGATGCAAATTTCTTCCTGACGGACGGACCGGGAGAGTTATCGGAGGAACTGAAAGCAAGGGGGATTCTGATCAGAACCTGTGAAGATATGGAACCGCTGGACCGGACTATGGTTCGTCTGGCAGTAAGACCTGAGGAGGAACAGCAGACATTATGGAAGGCAATACGGGAAATAAGAGAGAAGAAACCTCTTCTGAAAAAGATCTTCTGATCCTGAAACCGGAGGAGATCGAAAAAGAAAGTTTTCGAAGGATCGACCGGGAACTGAAGGAAAAAGGAATTACCCTGCAGGGACCGGAGGCGGATGTGATCCGCCGGGTGATCCATACCACGGCCGACTTTGATTATGCGGATACCATGCGGTTTTCGGAGGGGGCGGTGGAACATTTGCAGGAACTCCTGAAACAGGGGACGCTCATCGTCACGGACACAAATATGGCAAAGGCGGGGATCAACAAGAAGAAGCTGGAACGGACCGGCGGAGAGGTCCGCTGCTTTATGGCAGAGCCGGATGTGGCGCTTGAGGCAAAGGAGAGAGGCGTGACCCGGGCACATGTCAGCATGGAGCGGGCGGCTGCCCTGGGACGGCCGGTCATCTTTGCAGTCGGGAATGCGCCGACAGCGCTGCTGTCCATCCTGGAACTGACCGGAAAGAACGGATTCCGTCCGGCATTTATCATCGGAGTGCCGGTAGGATTTGTAAATGTGGAATATGCGAAAGAACGAATCCTGGAAACGGATCTTCCTTATATCGTAAATGCAGGCAGAAAGGGCGGAAGTAATGTGGCTGCCGCCATCGTAAATGCAGTGCTCGGACAGATCGGGACGGAATAAAGGAATAGACCGATGCCGGTGAAAATACGGATATCGGGTCAGGGCTGACGGAACAGAGGATGGTTGGCTGACAGGTTGGTAAGAAACGGAGAAACAGATACCTCATAAATGGGGTTCGGGGAGGCGGAACCGGATCATGCGGAAGGGATTTACAACAGGAAGCTGCGCCGCGGCTGCTGCAAAGGCGGCAGCGTGGATGCTTCTGACAGGACAGGAAAAAGAAGAGATCCGGATCATGACGCCTGCCGGAACCGGGTACCGACCGAAGATCACGGACCGGTACATTTCCGGAGAATATGCGGAATGCGGCGTGGTAAAGGACGGAGGAGATGATCCGGATGTAACCACGGGACTGCATATCATGGCACGGGTGGAACGGATAAAAGAGACAGACGGACCACGGGTTTTGATCTGCGGAGGAGAAGGTGTCGGAACCGTGACGGAGCCGGGACTGGACCAGCCGGTGGGAGAAGCGGCGATCAATCATGTTCCGCGGGAAATGATCATCCGTGAAGTGACGGAGGTGCTGGAACTCCTGGATGAACCGGGAATGCTGAAGGTCACGATCCATGTGCCGGGGGGAAGAGAGGTAGCGGAAAAAACCTTTAATCCCAGAATGGGGATCACAGGCGGGATTTCCATCATAGGAACCAGCGGGATCGTGGAACCCATGAGTGAAAAGGCGTTAACGGATACGATACGTCTGGAACTCCGGCAAAGGCATTGCAAGGGACAGGAAACTGCGATCGTGACTCCGGGAAATTACGGATTGGAAATGCTGAAGAAAGTCTATGGTTATGATCTGGACCGGGCAGTCAAATGCAGTAACTTCATCGGTGATACCATTGAAATGGCGGCGGAAGAGGGCTTCCGGCGGATGGTTCTGATGGGGCATATGGGAAAGCTTGTGAAATGTGCAGGCGGCGCAATGAATACACATTCAAAGTACGGGGATCACAGAATGGAGATCCTGGCGGATGCCGCAGCGGAACTGGGATTTCCGGCTGAAACAACGGAGAAGATAAAGAACTGTGTTTCCACGGAAGCAGCACTGAAGACCGTACTGCCGGAAGAGGCGCGGAGCATTTCTTCGGAGATCCGGAAACGTGCGCTGGTACATTTACGGAAAAAAGCTGCTGACCGGATCGGGATCGAACTGATCCTGTATACCAATGAAATGGGAATCTTGGCGGACAGTGAAGAAGCGGTAAGCTGGCTGATGGATGAAATGTCCTGATGTGGCTATATGATTCGGGAGAGGGAAAGGAGTGCTTATGGTACATTTTGTCGGGGCAGGACCGGGAGCGGTGGATCTCATCACCGTCCGGGGACAGAGGCTTCTTTCGGAAGCTGATATGGTAATCTATGCGGGTTCGCTGATCAATACGGAGCTGCTTTCTTGCTGTAAGGAGGAAGCAGAGCTTCTGGACAGCGCGAAAATGGATCTGACAGAGATCGTTGAAGCCATGAAACGTGCGGACCGGAAAGGGAAAAATGTCGTGCGGCTTCATAGCGGAGAACCCAGTCTGTACGGCGCAGTGCGCGAGCAGATGGATGCGCTGGATAAAGAAGGAATCGCCTATGACAGCTGTCCGGGAGTGACAGCGGCATTCGGAGCGGCAAGCAGGCTGAATATGGAATTCACACTGCCCGGCATTTCCCAGACACTGATCCTGACCAGAATGGCAGGCAGGACATCGGTTCCGGAATATGAGTCCATCGAAGGACTGGCAGCACACCAGAGTTCCATGGCAATCTATCTTTCGGCAGGCATGCTGCCGGAGCTGGCGCGGAAGCTGATGGTGGGCGGACGCTCACCGGATACGCCGGTTGCCATTCTGTATAAAGCTACCTGGCCGGATGAAAAAAGAGTGCATACCACCATTTCCCGGATGGCGGAGGAAGCGGCAAAGGAAGGGATCGACCATACGGCCATAGTGCTGGTGGGGGATTCCGTGATCGGCAGCGGATATGAGAATTCGAAGCTGTATGATCCGGCCTTTGAGACAGAGTTCCGCAAACCAAAGGAGAACAAGGAGTAAAATCATGCTTCGGATCATCAGTTTTACGGAACAGGGATTGCTGCTGGCAGATCGGATTGCCGGACAGCTTCCTGCCAGAATTTATCGGAAATTTCGCGAGAGGGGCAGCGGACGGAGCATCGGGCGAAACGTCGGACAGGACATCGAACGAGGAAGCGGACAGGGAATCGAACGAGATAGCGGACAGGACATCGAACGAGGTGATGGGAAGAATCCCGGAAATCCATCTGTAGAAGAAGTGACCGGATCCCTTGAAGCCTGGGCGGAGGAAGCCTTCCGGGCAAATGAACCGGTTCTCTTTATCGGAGCTGCGGGAATCGCGGTACGCTCCATTGCGGGATGCATCAGAAGCAAGCTTACGGATGTTCCCGTACTGGTTATGGATATGACCGGACAGTTTGTGATCCCGATCCTTTCCGGCCACTACGGCGGAGCAAACCGGCTGGCGGAACAGTTGGCGGAGATCACGGGTGCGGTTCCGGTGATCACGACGGCTACGGATCAGACAGGTGCTTTTGCCGCAGATCTGTTTGCAAAAGAACAGGGACTTATCATCCGGAATCCGGAAGCACTTCCTTATGTGTCAGGGAAAGCAGTTGCGGGTGAAATGCTCCGGATCTCATTCGATACCGGACTGGAATCCTATGGAAAGGGTGTGGTTTCGGCAGCAGACGGAATAACAACCGTGGCAGATTCCGAAGCGGCGGATATCCGCATTACCATCCGCCCGCTGACAGAGGATGAAACAACAGTGCTTTATCTTACGCCGAAGATCGTCTGTGCGGGGATCGGATGCAGGAAGGGCGTGGATCCGGGAAAACTGAGATCCTTTGTTCTGGAGAAATGTATGGAAGCCGGAGTTGATCCTTCCGCACTGGCCGGGATAGCCAGTATCGAACAGAAGAAAGAGGAACCGGCAATCCTCCGGCTGGCGGAGGAAATGGGAATCCCGTTTTATACCTATACGGCTGAGGAACTGCAGGCGGTGGAAGGAGAATTTGCAGACTCCGCATTTGTTGAAGAAACGGTGGGGGTCGGAAATGTCTCGGAACGGGCGGCTGCAAGAATGGCAGGACCGCAGGGGAAAAGCCGCATGCTGCTCCGTAAGACCGTCGGAGAGGGCATGACCCTGGCTTTGGCAATGCATACGTAAGATATGCTATAATAAACCGTAACGTATTTGACGGACTGCATAGAACGGAAGCGAACCGTACGACAGGAACGGTGTGATAAGAACATACGAAGAGAACGTTACAAATGAATGGTACAAAAGAACGTTACAAAAGAACGGTACGAAGGAATGGAACGTAAAGAATTAAACGTGATCGGCATCGGTCCCGGGAAACCGGAGGGGATGACACTGGAGGCGAAGGCTGCACTGGATGAAAGCAGCGTGATCGTCGGTTATCCGGTTTATCTCTCACTGCTGCCGGCAGAATATAATACAAAAGAAAAGATCGCAACCGGTATGACAAAGGAAATGGAACGCTGCCGGATCGCACTGGAGACCGCGGATCAGGGAAAGACGGTTTCGCTGGTCTGCAGCGGAGATGCAGGTGTGTATGGAATGGCAGGTCCCGTGCTTTCGCTGGCGGATACATTTCCGGAAGTAAATATCCGGATCCTTCCGGGGGTTACGGCTGCCACTGCGGGGGCAGCGGTTCTGGGAGCGCCGCTGATGCATGACTTTGCGGTGATCAGCATGAGTGACCGGCTGACGCCCTTTGAGAAGATCCGAAAGCGGCTTCTGCTTGCGGCGGAAGCAGATTTTGTCATGGTTCTCTATAACCCGGAGTCGAAGGGAAGAGAAGGGTATCTCAGAAAGGCATGTGACATCCTTTCGGAGGTGGTTCCGGAGAACCGCCCGGCTGCCTATGTGCGCTGCATCGGACGGGAGGAAGAGGAAGCGTGGACAGGAACGCTTTCGGAGCTTCGGGAGAAGCAGGTGGATATGTTCACCACGGTATTTATAGGGAACAGCACGACACGTTGTCAGAACGGACGCCTCATTACGGAGCGCGGATATCAAAGGAAAGAAAGGCTGTAAAAATATGGAACAGGTTTTCCTTTTTGCAGGAACTACAGAAGGACGAAGAATGGCCAGGCGACTTGGTGCCGCAGGAATTAAAACCGTGGTTTCGGTTGCCACGGAGTATGGCGCACTGGTTCTGGAAGAGGCAGGACTGGGTGAGTCGGTCCGGGTAATGCATGGCCGGATGACGGATGAGGAAATGGAGAAAGCCATCCGTGAGGCAACGCCGGAGATTGTTGTGGATGCAACGCATCCTTTCGCGGTGGAGGCATCCGAAAATATCCGCAGAGCTGCGGAAATGGCGGGCGTACCATACCTCCGGTTAAAGCGGAATACAAAGGATTCACCGGACAAGAAGGTGTTCCGGTTCTCCGACATTTCCGATGTGATCCCCGCACTGACACGGACCACCGGAAATATCCTGCTGACCACGGGAGTAAATACCCTTCAGGAATTTGCCCAAAACGAAGCCCTTCGTGACCGGCTTTTTGTTCGTGTGCTTCCGGGGGAAGAGAGTCTGAAAAAATGTGAAGAAGCCGGGATCCGCGGCAGACAGATCATTGCCATGCAGGGACCTTTTTCACAGGAAATGAACCGCGCCACGATCCACGCATATGATATACGTCATCTTGTGACGAAGCAGAGCGGAAAGAGCGGCGGATTCAGCGAGAAGATCTTTGCGGCCCAGGAAACCGAGACGGCAGTCTATATCGTGGGTGCGCCGGAAGAGGACGGCGTTCCATACGCAGACGCACTGGACCGTCTGGGGGAACTTTTCCATATCGATCTCAGGGATACTGTTACCATCACGGTTTCCCTTGTGGGCATGGGTCCGGGGGCAAAGGAATATCTGACGGAGGAAGCGAAAAAAGCCATAAATGAAGCGGAGGTTCTGTTCGGCTCGAAGCGCATGGTGGAAGCCTATGCTTCCGGAAAGAAAGTATTTCCGTATTATCGAGGAGAAGAGATCCTGCCGAAACTGGAGCAGCTGCTGTGGGAAGCCAGACAGGGAGACCCGCATGTACATGCCGCGGTGCTTCTCTCGGGGGATTCCGGATTTTACAGCGGAGCTTCGGCGCTTGTCTTTTATCTGACCAACTGGAGAAGGAGGATGCTTCTTTCCGAAACGGGAAAGATGAAAATGCAGATCCGTACCATCCCCGGCATTTCATCAGTGCAGTTTATGGCTGCAAGGCTGCAGGATCATTGGGAAAATGCCTATGTGACCAGCCTGCACGGAACGGAAGAAACCACATGGGAAAATGTGCTGAAACGGATCCCCTATGAGAAACGGACCTACCTGCTGACATCCGGTCCGGCTGATGTGAAACGGCTCAGAAAATGGATCGAAGCCCAGGAAAATCCGGAAGATTACTGCATGTATGCAGGGTATCAGATCTCATATCCGGAGGAGATCATTTTTACCATGGAGGGAGAGCGTCCGTCCATCGGTGCAGAAGATGCGAAACGTGTTCCCTTCCCGGACATCCTTCCGGAGGGACTTTATACCGTTATGATCCGGAATAATTCACCGGAGGAAAGAGAAAAGTGGTCCGATCGTCAGGTGCTTGCCGGGATCCCGAATGATGAGTTTCTCCAGGAAAGGGGAATCCCCATCACCAAGGAAGAAGTCAGGACAGTGGCATTCGGAAAACTCAGGATCACGGAACCTGCCGTTATCTATGATATCGGAAGCGGAAGCGGAAGCTTTTCCGCAGAACTGGGCAGACTCCTGATGCATTCGGAGATCTATGCCGTTGAGAAGGAACCGGACCGGGCAGAACTGGTCCGCAGAAATGTACATCATCTGGAAGCAAAACGTGTAACCGTAGTGGAAGGTGAAGCGCCGGAGTGTCTGGAACAGCTGCCGCCACCCACCCATGTGATCCTCGGCGGCTCCGAGGGAAAACTGCTGCTCATCCTGCAGGAACTGTTCCGTAAGGCTCCGAATGCGAGAGTCGTGATCACGGCGGTTACGCTTGATACAAAGGCGGAACTGACACAGCTGCTGTCCGGAACATTGCTTACGGAATACACGATCCAGGATGCGGAATATGTGGAGATCAACGTATCCCGGAGCGTTAAACTGGGAAGATACCAGTCGCTGAAGGCTGAGAATCCGGTTGCAATCCTTTCCTTCCGGTTCGGACGGAGGCCCGGTGCATGAAACGGCCGGGGATTGTGATCGCCGCACCCTGCAGCGGCAGCGGGAAAACGTTATTTACCGCAGGGCTTCTTGCCGCACTGAAAGGACAGGGCAGGAAGGTATATCCATACAAATGCGGTCCTGACTATATCGATCCGATGTTTCACGAATGTGTACTGAAGACGGTAAGCAGCAGGAACCTGGATACATTTTTTACGGGAGAAGAGGGGACCAGAAGGCTTTATCTGGAAATGCCGGATGACGGGATCCACGTGGTGGAAGGCGTTATGGGACTTTATGACGGAGTTGCCGGAACGGAGGAGACAGGATCCACCTACGACCTGGCCCGTGTTCTGAAACTCCCGGTGCTTCTGGTTGTAAATGCGCGCGGACAGGGAAGATCCCTTGTTGCAACCCTGAAGGGATTTCTGGCCATGGATCAGGAAAAGCTGATCCGGGGAGTTTTTCTGAACCGGGTCACGGAAGAATTCTACCGGCGTCTTCGTCCCATGATCGAAAGGGAGACGGGTCTTCCCGTGCTGGGATTTCTGCCGGGACAGAAGGAACTGACGGTGGAAAGCAGACATCTGGGTCTGGTGGGCCCGGGGGAACTGTCGGACGACTGGGTTAAAGCAGTGAAAGACGCAGTGGAATCCCATCTGGACTGGGAGAAGTTTTTCGAAATCGCAGGGTCTGCGGAACGACCGGGATCTGACACAAAAATCCCGGGTGGACGTGCAGCTGCGGAAGAGGCGGATATCATGGATGGAAGCCCGGTTCCGGAAGAAAGAAAACTCCGTCTTGCGGTTGCAAGAGATGCTGCATTTTCATTCTTATACAGAGAGAATCTGCAAATGCTGGAAGAAGCGGGAGCAGAGTTGGTCTTCTTTTCCCCGCTGCAGGATCAAAAGCTTCCGGAAGAAATCGACGGACTTCTTCTGTCCGGAGGATATCCCGAACTCTATGCGGAGCAGCTGTCCGGGAATCAGGGGATGCTGGAGTCGGTACGGAGTGCCGTGCAGGCCGGATGCCCCACCGTGGCGGAATGCGGCGGCTTCCTGTATCTGCAGCAGGAACTGCAGGGGAAGGACGGAGCCTGGTATCCCATGGCAGGTGTGCTTCCGGGAAAAGCGAAGAACGAAGGACATCCCGTACGTTTCGGTTATGTCCTTGTGAAGGAAAAGAAACCGGTGTTCCTGAAGAAAGAAACGGAACTGAAGGGACACGAATTCCATTATTATGACAGTACGGAAAACGGAACAGACTGTGACGTGACAAAACCGGTCACCGGAAAGAAATGGGAAGCGATCGTGACCGGGGAAAGGCTCTGGGCGGGATTCCCGCATTTATACTATCCGGCATGTCCGGGGTTTGCGGAAGCGTTTGCCGGGAAGATGAAGGCTTACAGAGAAGAAAGGAAATGATATGAGTCATTCTTTTTTTGAAAACAGGGAATGTGAATATTACCCCTGCCATGAAGGGGTGGAACACCTGAATTGTCTCTTTTGTTATTGCCCGTTATATCATCTGGAGCACTGTCCGGGAGATCCGAAGTGGAAGGAAACCGACGGACGGAAGGTGAAAAGCTGTGTGAACTGTACATTTCCCCACAGGGAGGAAAACTACGAGAAACTCATGGCGTGCCTAAAGGAGTGCTTGAATTTTTGAACGGAATGACTATAATTAAAGGAGCGTATTTGCTTTCGTAACCCATACAGAAATAAGGAAAAGCAGATCATAGGAGTCGTATGAAGATACTGATCGCAGGCTGTGGACAGGTTGGAAAATCCCTGGCACAGCAGTTAAATGAAGAAGGACATGAGGTAACCGTAATGGATACCGATTATCAGGTGGTGGAGTCTGCAACGGCGGCCAGTGATGTCATTGGATACCAGGGAGACTGTACCAGCCTGGCTGCGCAGGTTGACGCCGGGATCAGGGACATGGACCTTCTGATCGCGGCAACAAATCAGGATGAAAAGAATATGCTGGCATGTCTGATCGCCCGGAAAGCCGGTGACTGTCAGACCATCGCCAGAGTCAGAGACCCACAGTACCTGGAGGAAATCTATTTCCTGAAGGAGGAACTGGGTCTTTCTATGTCTATTAATCCGGAGCAGGTTGCCGCATCGGACCTGGTTCGTCTGATCCAGATACCCTCCGCCATGGAGGTGGATACATTTGCAAAGGGAAAGGTCAGTCTGATCCGTCTGCAGATTCCGGAAGGCTCTGTGCTTGACGGACTGAAGCTGAAGGATTTCAACCAGAAGGTGGGAACCGCGGCCCTGATCTGTGTTGTTGAGCGCGGAAACCAGGTTACGATCCCGGGCGGTGAATTCTGTCTGGCAGCGGGAGATTCCGTTTCGGTCACCCTGTCTCTGGAGGACCTGACCGGATTCCTGACAAAGATCGGCATCCGTGCAAAAAAGATCAAAAATGTTCTGATCGCCGGAGGCGGAACCATTGCATATTATCTGGCAAAACGGCTTCTGGAATTAAAGATCCATGTTAAGATCATCGAGAAAAATCAGAAACGGTGTGATGAACTTGCGGACCGGCTTCCGAAGGCCATGATCATTCACGGAGACGGAACGGATAAAACCCTTCTGATGGAGGAATCCATCGATGAGATTGATGCGGTCTGCGCGCTGATGGGACAGGATGAATCAAATATCCTGCTGTCCCTCTATGTGGATAAGATCAGTGATGCCAAGCGGATGATCAAGATCCACAGAAATTCATATGAAGACATGGTTGCGGATCTTCCGGTGGGCACCATCATTTCCACCAAGAAGATCACGGCGGAATATATCACGCGTTTTGTCCGTTCCATGCAGAACAGCTACGGCAGTAATGTGGAGGCGCTTTACCGGCTGATGGACGGAAGAGTAGAGGCGCTGGAATTTAATGTCGGCGAGGATGCCAGAGTAACCTGGGGAAGTCTGAAGGATCTGAAGATCCGGAAGAATACCCTGATCTGCTGCATCAACCGGCGGGGCAGGATCATACGTCCTGCCGGAAATGACCGGATCGAAGCGGGTGACAGTGTGGTGGTTGTTACCACGGAACGCGGACTGAATTCGATCGATGATATTCTGGTTCAGTAGGATATCTTAGTAAATTGAAACAGGTAAAGGACACAAGTAGGAAATGAATTACGGAAAGATTGCTCATAGTCTTGGCGTATTGCTGCAAGTGGAAGGGATGCTGATGTCGCTTCCTCTTTTGGTGTCCTTTCTTTATCGGGAAGCCTGCTGGCTTCCGCTTCTGATCGTGATCATCGCAGCACTTGTGATCGGCACATTGCTCCGGCAGATCAAGACAAAGAGAGAGAAGATCCACGCAAAGGAAGGCTTTGTGATCACGGCGCTCAGCTGGGTTCTGCTCAGTCTCGTAGGCGCGCTTCCTTTCTGGTTCAGCGGCGAGATCCCCAGTTTTATCGATTCATTTTTCGAATCGGCTTCCGGCTTTACCACTACGGGAGCAAGTATCCTTACGGATGTGGAGGCCATGTCCCACGGACTTCTGTTCTGGCGGAGTCTGACCCACTGGATCGGCGGTATGGGAGTTCTGGTATTTATCCTTGCAGTGCTTCCCTCCAGTGCGGATGAAATGTATCTGATGAAGGCGGAAAGCCCGGGCCCTTCGGTTGAGAAAATGCTTCCGAAGGTACGGCAGACGGCGTTCGTTTTATATGCGATCTATCTCGGCATGACGATTCTGAATATCCTGCTTCTTATGATCTTCGGAATGCCTGTATTTGATGCGTTCTGCATTTCCTTCGGTGATGCGGGAACCGGAGGCTTCGGTGTCCGGAACGACAGTATCGCCGGTTATCCGGTATCCTGTCAGATCATCATTACCATATTCATGTTCCTGTTCGGAATCAATTTCAAATTGTATTATCTGATCATTTTCAACAAGTTCCGGGAGATCCTGAAATGTGAAGAAGTGCTCTGGTATGCCATCATTTACGGCGGATGCGTGGTGCTGGTATTCCTCGGGATCATGAAGGATGCTGAGTCTCTCGGGATTGCCCTGAAGGATTCGGCGTTCCAGGTTTCTTCCATTATGACGACGACGGGTTACTCTACAACGGACTTTAACCTATGGAGTTCCATGCCGAAAACGATACTTGTTATGGTCATGTTTGTCGGGGCCTGTGCCGGCAGTACCGGTGGTGGTATGAAGGTGTCCAGAATCCTGCTCTGGTCGAAACAGCTGAAAAGCGGATTGTCCCGGTTCCTTCATCCCAGGAGTGTGAAGAAGATCCGTCTGGAAGGAAAGACGGTAGAAGAAGAGGTCCTGCGGAATACAAATGTTTATATGATGGCATATTTCATCATTTTCGCTGTGTCATTTTTACTGATCAGCCTCGACGGGTTTGATCTGGAAACGAATTTTACGGCCATTGCCGCGACGCAGAATAACATCGGTCCGGGTCTGGGAATGGTCGGACCCACGGGAGGCTTTTCCGCCTTCGGGGGCTTCTCCAAGGTGGTCATGATCTTCGATATGATCGCCGGACGTCTGGAACTGTTCCCGATGCTGATCCTGTTCGCACCGTCCACATGGCGGAGGAAGTGACGGGAGGAAGCTGAATTAAGGAACGTGACCGGAAAGAAAAGAATAATAAGAAAGATAACAAGGCAGATAAAAAGGACGATTCCCGTAACAACGGGATCGTCCTTTTCGCATTCTGCAATATATGATTCTGAGATTTATAATTCCTTCAGTCCTCCGGTGGATACCAGACCGTCCAGCTTTACATTTCTCTGGCAGAACGGGCAGGAAGAGGAGGAGAAGGATTCATAGCCTTCCACGTCCTTCTTATGGAAGATTGAATGGATCGGATAGCCGTGAATCTCATCGGTTCCGGTGAAGATGGAAGAGATGCCGCCGATGATGCCGCCGTAGTAATTGATACACTCGATGGCTTTATCTACGGTGCGCCCGGTGGTAGCGGTAGCCAGGAGAAGCAGAACGTGCTTTCCCTGTACCATGGGAACCACATTGTCCGGGAAGGTGAGCTGTCCCATAGAATTCTGTTCCGGTGTGATAACATAGATGGAGCCGTGGGCATTCATACACATAATGCCGGAATTGGTAAGCTCATCTGCCAGATATGCACCGATCACATCCGTGCCGTCCATGCAGATGATCACGTCAACAACGGTGGTTGCCATATACTCGGCACACATGGATTTTGCAACAGCCTTCGCCTCGCTGCTTCTGGCCTTCAGTGTAGTCAGGTCGATGTATGCATTGATATGAGATGAGGTTGTGGCAAAATGCCCCGGAGTAACCTTCAGTGCGATCAGATTATTATATGGTGAATTGATTTTATAACTGTTTGGCATAGCACCCTCCTTAAGTTTACAGATTGATCAGTAAAACCCAAGAAGATTATACCATTTTGAAGGCCTGAGGGCAAATCCTTTTCTTGTTTCGGTATGGTGATTATGATAAAGTGAAGGGAAGGAGTTTTGCCGTTTTTTCAACATGAAAAATGCATGGAAAGGACGATGAAAATGAGCGCCAGAATAGAGATACTGACCGGCCCGGCCGGTTCGGGAAAGTCAAAAATAAAATACGAGGAACTGGTGGATGCGGCATACAAGAATCCGAAAAAGAAGTTCTATCTGATCGTGCCGGAACAGGCCGGGAGCAGCATGGAACAGAGGATCCTTTCCATCAATAAGGAGAGGACCGGACGGGACGGATTTTTCAATATCGACATCATCGGATTTACACGACTGGCATACCGTGTATTTGAGGAACAGGGGCGTTCCGTAAGAAGGATCCTGGAGGATTACGGAAAGATCGTCCTGATCCGTGCAACCCTTGCCAGGGTAAAGAGTTCACTTACCCTGTACCGGGGAAGCGTGGACCGGCAGGGCTTTGTCGAGGAACTGAAGTCCCTCTTTTCGGAATTTCTGCTGTTTGATATCCGCCCGGAGGATCTGGAAAATGTTATGAAGGACCTTCCGGAAAATGCGGGGGAACTGGGTTCAAAGCTGCGGGAGATCGCGCTGGTTTACCGCACATTTCTGGAGAGTGAAGTATTTAAGGATGAATATATGGTGGCGGAAGAACTGCCGGATTACCTGGCAAGGCTGTTGGAGGAACCGGGGAAGATCGATGCGGTGGATCAGGCGGTTTTTCTTTTCGACGGTTTTACCGGCTTTACCGCTGAGCAGAGGAAGGTGCTGAGGGCGCTGGTTCAGAGAGCGGAGGCCATGACATTTACGATCACGATGGATCCGGCATCGGATAAGCAGCCGCTTTTCGGACAGAGCATGGAAATGTATCGCTCTCTGATGGAACTTGCGCCGGAAATCCATACGTCTGTCTGTTTCGGAGAGGCACAGGAAAACGAATTGTCCCATCTGGTGGTTCATGCTTATCGTTTCCCGGTACGGGAATACAGAAAGCCGCTTCAGGGGATGCTTTCCGTATGGGAAACTGCCAATCCGCCGGAGGAACTCCGCGTTGTAGCGGAGGATATCCGGGACCGTGTATTCCGGGGCGAGATCAGATACCGGGATGTGGCCGTTCTTTCACCGGATCTTACCGGGCTTTCCTCCTACCTTGACATGGTGATGAGTGAATATGACCTGCCGTATTTCCTGGATTACAACAGAAGCTTTACAAATAATCCGGTGGTGGATGCCCAGCTTTCCCTGCTGGAGATCCTGGACCGGGACTTTTCCTATGAGAGCATTTTCAGCTTCCTGAAAACAGGCGTGCTCATGCCCCTGCTCCGGGAGGCGGGGCTGGAACAGGAGGATATCGAATACCTGGAGAATCACGTGATGAAACACGGGATCCGGGGCAGAAAGCTGTGGAATCTTCCGGCAGAGCATTTTTCAAAGAAAGAGAAACGGACCGAGATGGAGGAAATGCAGCTGGAGCACATCGAGGAGGTACGTCAGCTTTTTCTTTCCGTAATGAAGCCGGTGCTCCGGTTTACGGGAGGAAAAGAATATCCAGTCAGGGATATGATCGAGGGACTGCTGGAGGTTGCAAGGGATCCGCGGCTTAAGTTTGACCTGCGCGGTGAAACAGCGAAAAACGATCTTCTGGAAATGGGTTATCCGGCAGAGGCACAGGCCTATTCCGGAATTCAGGAGAAATACATTTCCGTGCTGGAAAAAACGGGTGCACTTCTGGAAAATCAGAAGATGAGCATTCATGATATGCGGGAGACGCTGCAGATCGGAGTAAGAGAACTGAAGATCGGCGTTATTCCGCCCACACTGGATTCTGTTCTGATCGGGGATCTGGAACGGACCAGGATCGGAGCGGTAAAGAGAGTCTATATCCTGCAGCTGAATGACGGAATCCTTCCGAAGGCAAAAGACCGGGGAAGCATTCTTTCGGACAGCGACCGGGTTCTTTTGGGGAAGACCCTGCAGGGAAAGGAACTGGCACCGGACGAAACGGAGAAAAGGTTCCGGGAGCAGTTCTCCCTTTATCTGGCGTTCAGTAAGGCCAGGGAGAATCTGGTTCTTTGCTACAGCTTAAAGGACAGAAAAGGAAAGGAAATGGAACGTTCCTTCCTGCTCGGACGGGTGCTCCGGCTTTTCCCGGATCTGAAGACGGAAAGAAGAATAAGAAAGATGATCTCCGGAAACCGGAGGCCGGATAAAGCGGCATATCTTTCCCTTCTCCGAAAGACGGGAGATAAGAATTATACGCCGGATCCGGAAGAGAAGATCGGTATGCAGGCGTTGGCGAAGGCATTTCCGGAGATTCCCGCAGAGAAGGAACCGGAGAGCCAGGGGAAAGAAAGCCTTCCCCTTGATCTGATGAATCAGCTTAAGATCCGGATCTCCATTTCCAAAATGGAACAGTTTGCAGCCTGTCCGTATTCCTATTTCCTGAAGCATGTTCTCCGGCTGAATCCGCGACAGGAGCACCGGGTAAGCAATATGGATATCGGTCAGATCCTGCATAAGACATTTGAACTGGTATTTGAAAAAGTGAAAAACGAACACGGGAATAACTGGAAGGGAATCCCGGAGGAGACCCTGTCGGAGCTGGTGGATCAGGGTGTTTATGATGCGGTCCGTGAGAATCTTCCCATGCTGCAGGAAAAGGAACTGCAGGATGGAAAGACGGTTCTGACCCTTCAGCAGATACGGGAAATGGCCTACGGAAATGTGGAAATGCTGCAGTATCATCTGCGGGCGGGAGATATGCTTCCGGAATATCTGGAGGGTGCTTTCGAGGCGGAGTTCGACGCGAAGCGACCGGACGGAAGCAGCGAGGTCATCCGTATCTCCGGCGTTGCGGACCGGGTGGATACCTACCGGCCGGATGAGGATACGGTGTATCTTAAGATCATAGATTATAAAACCCAGGATAAAAAACTGGACCTTCGGGATGTACGTGACGGAAGGGAACTGCAGCTTGCGG
>CADBOV010000050.1 GCA_902796385.1 uncultured Lachnospiraceae bacterium | reverse complement strand
CCGGCAGGAAGAAATGCGGAAGATCGGCAGAGGGCGGAGTGCCCTTTAACTCCGGTATCATGAAATGTGAGACGATGAAATAACACGACACCCGGAAGGAGGATGCGGAACGTGGCAGCAGGAGTATCCTGTGATACCTGTGCATACCTTATGTATGACGAGGATTACGAAGATTATGTATGTGATATAAATATGGACGAGGACGATTACAGCCGTCTTGTCCAGAGCCATTATAAAGAATGCCCCTATTACAGAGACGGGGATGATTATAAAGTGGTTCGTCACCAAATGTAGTTACAAGGAGGTGATTTGGTGGATGAATGGATGATCGGGCCGGAAAAATATACCTCCAGGTTTTTTCTCGGCTCCGGTAAAACTGCGCATTATACAAAGGAATTGATCGATTCGGCAGTCAACCGGGCGAAGACCGAGTTGATTTCCGTTGCGATAAAAACACTGGATACGGAGGACTCTCCGCTGAGCATGATCCCGGAAGGGATCAGGATCCTTCCGAATACGCTGGGGGCGCATTCGGTGGAGGAAGCGGTTGCCATGGCGCATAAGTCCCGGGAAAGAGGACTGGGTGACCGGATCAAGATCGAGATCATGACCGACAGCCGGTATTTTCTTCCGGATCCCCATGCTACGGTGGAAGCAACAAGGATCCTGGCGGAAGAGGGATATATCGTCTTTCCGTATTTTTATCCGGAACTGAAGGTAGGAAAACAGCTGGAGAAGGTGGGTGCATCGGCACTTATGCCCCTGGCTTCACCCAGTGGTTCAAATAAAGGCCTGCAGACCAGGGATTTTATCGAGGAGCTTCTGAAGGTAGTCAGACTTCCCGTGATCGTGGATGCAGGGATCGGCTGTGCTTCACAGGCATGTGAAGCCATGGAGATCGGATGCGATGCGGTTATGGCAAATACGGCGCTGGCTACCGCGGAGGATCTGGGACTTATGGCCGAGGCGTTCCGGATGGCGACCGAGGCGGGACATGCAGGATTTCTCAGCCATCGGATATAAAAAAGACAAGAACCGGAATCATATTGCAGGATAGGGAGTATCGGAGCAAAAAGATTTCGAGGAGGAAAAAATGATCAAGAAAATCGGTAGAAATGACCCCTGCTGGTGCGGGAGCGGAAAAAAGTACAAACAGTGTCATGAGGAGTTTGATCATAAGATCGAGCTTTTCCGGAAACAGGGACATCTGGTTCCGGAGCATAAACTGATCAAGACGCAGGAACAGATCGAGAAGATCAGGGAAAGCGCAAAGGTAAATGTGGAGGTGCTTGATACGGTTGCGGAAAAGATCTGCGCCGGCATGAGCACGGAGGAGATCGATAAGATCGTATACGAGCTTACCACAAAGAGAGGGGCGATCCCCGCTCCGCTGAATTATGAAGGATTCCCGAAGAGCGTATGCACATCGGTCAATGATGCGGTGTGCCACGGCATTCCTTCTCCGGATGAGATCCTGCAGGATGGGGATATCATCAATGTGGATTGTTCCACGATCCTGAACGGATATTTTTCGGATTCATCCCGGATGTTCCTGATCGGAAATGTTTCGGAAGAGAATAAAAAACTGGTGGAGGTTGTCCGGGAAAGTGTATATAAGGGACTGGAAGAGGTAAAACCCTGGGGCTTCCTCGGAGATATGGGCCAGGCGGTGCATGACCATATCAAGGCACATGGTTATTCCGTTGTCCGTGAGATCGGCGGGCATGGTGTGGGGATTGAATTCCATGAGGATCCCTGGGTTGGATATACTACAAAACGGGGGACCGATATGCTGCTGGTTCCGGGAATGATGTTTACCATCGAACCCATGGTAAATATGGGAAAACCGGAAATCTTCGTGGATGCGGACAATGACTGGACGGTTTATACGGAAGACGGCTCCATGTCGGCACAGTGGGAGATCCAGGTGCTGGTTACGGAGGACGGCCATGAAGTGATCTCCTGGTAGACGGCAGGACCGGAGACAAAGAAGGAAACCGGATCGAAGTAAATACCGGAATCCGGATCGAAACATCAAAATATAAAAAACGAGGCATGATTATGAAGAATAAGATGAAGATTAGGAAAAGAATCCTTCCGTTTCTTTTATTGCTGGGAGTGCTTTTTATCTTCCGGTATGCGGATCAGTCCGAGGCGGCAGAGACCCGCTGGGTGCAGAAGTCCGGAAAGTATTATCTGAAAGGTAAGAGCGGAAAGATCCTGAAGGGCTGGCAGGAAGTAAACGGAAAATGGTATTATCTCAACCCCAAGACCGGTGTCATGAAAACCGGATGGCTGGAGAAAAAAGGAAAATGGTACTATCTCAGTCCTGCATCCGGCGCTATGTTAAAAGGCTGGGTACAGGTTGGCAGCAAATGGTATTATATGAATCCTTCTACAGGTGCCATGAAAAAAGGATGGCTGCAGGTTCGCGGGAAGTGGTATTTCCTGAATACAAAGAGCGGTGCCATGCAGACCGGCTGGGTGAAGCATAAAGGGAAGGACTATTACATGAAGGATACCGGCGTTATGGCTGTGGCTGAGGTGATTCTCATTAAGGGGAATTACCAGTGCTTCTCCGGCAATGGTGACTGGCTCGGAAATAAGAGCAATGCATTTGCTTCCGCTTACCAGAAGGCACTGGATTATCTGGAGAAAAATACATCTTACTACATGACGAAGGCAGAGAAGCTCCGTACCGTTTTTGATCTTTACAGGAGATTCACCGAGAAGAACCCGTGGATCCCGCATTATCGCGGGGAAGACTGGGTGGAAAAATATGCAAATGACTGCTTTGACAACCGGAGCAGTAACTGTATCGGTTACGGCGCCACATTTGCACTGATGGCAAGAGCACTGGGATATGATAATGTATATGCCTGCAACAGTCTGGGACATGGCTGGTGCGAGATTGACGGAATGGTGTATGATCCGGAATGGACGCTGCACCGCCCGGGTAATTTCTTCGGACGTCCCCTGAGAGGCGGCGAGTCCCAGAATTACCTCGGAGCCATCAGTCGGACGAGCGGAAGTCTTGGCTGGGTAAAAATCTGAGATAAGGATTCGTAAAGAATGGCCTTTAGTTCACTGATTTTTTTATGTATATTTCTGCCTGTGGTCTTTCTTCTCCACAGTGTTATACCGGTTCTCCCTATAAGAAACGGTCTGCTGATCGTGGCAAGCCTGGTTTTCTATGCATTCGGAGAACCGGTTTATATTCTGCTTATGCTGGGCAGTGTTCTTATGAATTACTGTCTTGCGCGGCTGATGACGGGGAAGAAGAAAAAGGCAGTCCTGATAGCTGCGGTGTTCCTGAATGTAGGAACACTCGCGGTTTTTAAGTATCTGAATTTTTTCGTGGAAAGTCTGAATGATCTTTTCTCCCTGCACCTTCCGGTGCCGGGGATCGCGCTCCCCATCGGTATCTCCTTCTTTACATTTCAGGCAATGTCCTACGTGATCGATGTATACCGGGAACAGGTTTCGGCAGAAAAGAATCCCATGAAGGTACTGCTTTACATTTCCTTTTTCCCGCAGCTGATCGCCGGACCTATCGTGAAATACAGGGATATCAGGGAAGAGATCGATCATCGCTCGGTTACGATCACCGAAGCGGCGCCGGGGTTCCGGAGATTTATCTACGGACTGGCCAAGAAGGTGCTGATCGCAAATACCATGGCAGTGGCAGTGGATGCGATATTTGCGGAGGACATTTCCCTGATCGGTCTTCCTGCTGCATGGGTGGCAGCCATCGCGTATATGCTGCAGATCTATTTTGATTTCAGCGGATACAGTGATATGGCCATCGGGATGGGGCGGATGTTCGGCTTTCATTTCAAAGAGAATTTCGAGTTCCCCTATGCCTCCGTTAATATCAAGGAATTCTGGAGGAGATGGCATATCTCGCTTTCCTCCTGGTTTAAGGACTATGTCTATATCCCGCTGGGAGGAAACCGGAAAGGAAAGATAAGGACCGGTCTCAACAAGCTGATCGTCTTTTTCCTCTG
>CADBOV010000049.1 GCA_902796385.1 uncultured Lachnospiraceae bacterium | reverse complement strand
GCAAACACGAAGGCAACACCGGTAGAAAACAAAGGAAAGCTTACCATCGGTAAGACCTTTGGTGGTCCGGTAAATGAGGCAGATCTGGAACATCTGAAGTTTGTAGTCAAGGATTACGATACACAGATCACGGTAGCTACGCTTACACTGAAGGATAATTTCAAGAAGCGTACCGACGGAAGCTATGTGCTGAAGGAAGCATACGAACTTCCGTATGGAAAGTATACGGTTGTTGAGCAGAATTACAACGAGGCATCCGGAGAAGACGTAGAAGTAACATATACCTTAAACGGTAATAAGGGTGACGGAGCATCGGTTGATGCTGAATTCAGTGATACGGTAACGGCAAATGTGATCGAGTTCAATAACGAATACCCGGGCGGAAAGCTGACAGTACACGTTATCGAAGAAAAGAGCGGTAAGGATGTAAAGGGAGCCAAGGTTGAAGTAACATCTGATGATGGCACCAAGAAGACCTATGTAACGGACAAGAACGGTGTTGTTAAGGAAAAGGACGGCAAGGACGTAATCGTTCCTCCGGGAACCTATAATGTAACCGTAGTAGAAGTTCCGGAAGGCTATGACGTAAAAACCGGTGAAACCGGAAAGGTTGTAGTACCGAAGGACGGCGAAGGACATCATGATGCAGTGATCGCTACCGATCGTGGTGGTATTATCATTACGGTATATGATGAGGTTACGGGCGAGGTCGTTCCGGGTGCAAAGGTAGAGATCGTTCAGCCGAACGGTCAGAAGAAGGTTTATGTAACTGACAAGAACGGTCAGGTTACGGAGTTCGCAAAGAAGGATGAGTTCGGAAACTACACATCCGAACCGGGTGAGTACACGTATACGGTTGTTGAGGTTCCGGAAGGATACCGCGTAACAACAGGTAAGGAACAGACCGGTACGGTTACAGCCTCCAAGCTGACAGAGCTGGAAGCAAAGATCGCACCGAAGACCGGTGGTATGGACATCAAGGTCATTGATGAAAAGACCAGGAAGCCTGTTCCGGGTGCAACGGTTGAGATCACTTATCCGGATGGAACGATTCATACATTTACTACCGATAAGGATGGTATGATCACTGAACTTTCCAAGGTTGTGAACGGTAGGTTTACTGCAATGATCGGTACTTACAAGATCAAGGTTACGAAGGTACCGGACGGTTATACCGTGAAGGTAGGACAGACATACGAAGAGACAGTTGAAGTGGATAAGCTGAAACACTCCGAGGTTGAGATCGTAACATCAGCTGAAAAGACGGTTCAGACCGGTGATAACACTCCGTTGATCCTCTGGTTTGTCCTTCTGGCAGTATCCGTTGCAGGATTCGTATTCGTACTGATCCGTAAGCGGAAAGCTTCACAGAGATAAGAATGCAGTTCATTCGAAAGAATGAAGAAAAGAATGAAGGAATGATTTTCCGGAAGGCGGTTTCTATCAGGAACCGCCTTCTTTTTTAGTGGATTCATACCGTAGTATATGCTATAATAAATTGGACTAATGCTACTTATCAGAACGGTCAATACTAATAGAGCGGAGAAACCAGATGATTCCGATTCATTTTGCTGTTTTTTCAGACCTTGATCAGAAAACAGAACAATTATTTCGTGATTTCACACCGGAGAAAGAACTGGAGGGGATTTCCTTTTCAGTGACACATGGAGGGGATCTGAGCAGACCGGAGGGACGTATGCCGGTTTTGATCACGGGAGATCCCAGACGTCTGAAGCGGGCAAGTGAGATGAAATTCCGTACGGTTTACTGTGCAGATTCAGATCAGTTGACCGGCTGTTCTTTTGATGTTCTCTGGCCTGCTGAGGAAACAGAGGAGGAGAGAAGAGAGCATTTCAAGGAGCTTCTTCATCTGCTTCTGATGGAACATGTGGCATGGGAATACCAGATGCTGCTGAATGTTGCAATCAACACCGTTCCGGATCTGATGTGGTTCAAGCGACTGGACGGAAGCCATATGCTTGTAAACCAGTCGTTTGCGAAAACGGTTCAGAAGGACATTTCCGATATCATCGGAAAAGATCATTACTATATCTGGGATGCTCCGCGTCCCATCGGAAATGCAGGGAAGAATGACTGCAGCGGATCCGAGGAACTGACCATCCGTTCCGGAAAGACCTGTTCTTTTGAAGAAGAGGTTGAAAGCGGGGAAGGTCTGAAGCAGCTGACCACCTATAAAACACCGCTCTATGATCCCTTTGGAAAGGTTTTTGGAACCGTAGGCGTAGGCCATGATGTGACCAACATCAAGAATCTCGGCATCGAGCTTTCCATTCTGGTGGAGAATATCCCGGTGCCCATGTTTGCGGCTTCCACGGACTGGTCCGTGGTGCGGATGAACAGCGCATTCATGGAATTATCGGATACGGATCATTCCGTGATCGAAGAATTTGATTATATGAAGTGGAAAAAGGAAAATCTGCTGTCCATGACGGAACCCGTGGTAGACCGGGAACGGCATATGGTAAAGCAGGAGTTTTCCTGGAAGAAGAACGGGGAAGAAAAGATCTTCATGATCCTGGAGCAGGAGGTAAGGGATCATTTCGATCACATTTCCGGATACTTCTGTCTGATGGAGGATATAACCCTCCGGCGCCGTCACAGCCGTGAAATGGATGAAATGGCTGTAACGGATGCATTGACGGGACTTTATAACCGCCGGTATTTCTACCAGTATCTGCAGGAACGGGCAGAGAAGCTCTGGGTGCTCCTGTATATGGATCTGGACGGATTCAAAGCGGTAAATGATACATTTGGACATCGGAGAGGTGACCGTGTGCTTCATGGTCTGGCGGATCTCCTGAGAGAGATCTTCCCCAACGGACGTTCCGTCCGGCTGGGCGGAGATGAATTTGCCGTGCTTCTGGAAACCAGCATGCAGGAGGGCGTTCTGCAGGGACGGATCCGCAGGCTGGAGGAAAGAACGGCCCAGCTCATTCCGGAAAACAAGGATATGCTCTCCATCAGTGTCGGCGTTGTGGTACGTCGCGGCGAGATCGAGGATGTGGATGCATTTATCCATGAAGGCGACAGCCGGATGTATGAGATCAAGAGAAGACACCATGCCGAGCGGGATGAAAAGAAAGGTTCCGCACCCGGGGATGATGATACCATGGTGGAGCTTCGTTACATGGAAGGCTTCCGTAAGACATTTATTGAGATGGAGGGTTCCCCTTGGTCGGAAGAAAACAGAAGGACGGATGTTGAGTTCAGGAATCTCTGTTATATGCTCAGGATCGGTTCGATCGAGGTTCTGGATTATGCAACTCCGGAGCTGGAGCATGCCGGAAAAGGGGAGGCGAAAGAGTTATTCCGGGATGGAACGCCGGATAAGAAGCGCTTTGTTGACAGGAGGTATGTGACACCCGGTTATAATATCATTTTCTTCCGGGCTTATCAGAAGGAAGGTGACCGGGACTGGAACCAGCATGAGGAAGAAGGCGTGGATCTGGTTCTGCGTATCATATTCGTCATGGACGGACGTTCCCGCCTGATGCATCTGGCAGAGCGTCTGAGTTTCCATGATCAGGCCATGGAGATCCGGAATCATAAGTACTATATGCAGTCACTGACACGGCTCTGTCAGGAGGGAAGGATCGGAAATTATACCGCGATCTTCCTGAATCTGAAGCGGTTCTCGGTGATCAACCAGCAGCTGGGAAGAGAGCGGGGTTCTCTTGTGATGCGTCGTTACGTAAAGACGCTTGAGTCCAGGTTGTCCGGTGATGAATTGATATGCCGCGTGGGTGGAGATAATTACGTTCTCCTTGTTGAGAAAGACCACGAAGAAGATATTCTGGAAATGGCGAAGGAGATGCTGGTGGTATACAATGATGAGACCGGAGACCGGGTTCGCATCACGGCCACCATGGGCATTTATGTTGTTCCGGAGACCGGAGGGGTAACACCGTCCCAGATCATGGACCGGATCAGCAGTGCCGGCCAGCAGGCAAGGTTCAGCATCGATGAAACGATCATCTATTACGATTCCGTCATGATGCAGAACCGGTCAAAGGAACTGGATATGGAAACCGGTTTCCGGGATGCACTGATCCGGGAAGAGTTCGAGGTATATTACCAGCCGAAGGTGGATATGGAAACCTATACCATGACCGGTGCGGAAGCGCTCTGCAGATGGAATCTTAACGACCGGGTGGTACCTCCGGAGGAGTTTATCCCGATCCTTGAGCAGAGTATGGAGATCTGCGCACTGGATATGTATATGCTGGATCATGTATGTAAGGATATCCGTCGCTGGCTGGACCAGGGACGTCGTGTGCCCCGCATTTCCGTGAATCTGTCCAGAAGAAATCTGGCAGATGTGGATCTGCTGAGTCACATTTTAAATACGATCGACAGAAACAATGTTCCGCACGATTATCTGGAGATCGAGATTACCGAAACTACAACGGATGTACAGTTTATGGACCTGAAGCGGCTGGTTACCGGTCTGCAGAAGGAAGGCATTAAAACGGCAGTGGATGATTTCGGAGTAGGGTATTCCTCTTTGACCCTGATCCGTGATATTCCCTGGAATGTACTTAAGATCGATAAAGGATTCCTTCCGGTACAGGGAGATGAGGTCGAAATGCAGAAGACCCTGATGTTCCGGTATGTTGTTGCCATGGCTCAGAGTCTTGGACTCAAGTGTATCGTGGAAGGGATTGAAACTCCGGAACAGCTCCGGCTGATCCAGCAGAACGGTTGTGATGAGGCGCAGGGCTTCTTCTTCGACCGGCCGCTAAAGAGGGACATCTTTGAACAGAGAATGGAGCACTGCGATTACGCGAAGTTGGCGGGATCTGCCGGTGTATGGTAAGCTGAATGGTTTATAATGTTGATTTTGAGATCTGCACGGCGATTTTTCTCGGTCTGCTGATCATAATTTCATCAACACGGATCAAGGTAGAAGGATACCAGTCCTGGATTTACAGGGCGTATCTTTATCTGACCTTTTTTAACTGCATCCTGAATGCACTTACGACTTATGCGCTCCCGTACTATGATTCGATTTCCCCGATCTTTAACTGGGGAGCGAATATGGCATTTCTTTCGATTCAGATGGTGCTTCCCGTTATCTTCATCATGTATCTTTACAAGAAGCTGCCGGATGTTACGGAGCGTGAGAGCAGGATCATACGGTTCAGTCTGATCCCTTCGGCCATCGGCGTGATCCTGACTCTGTCATCTCCGCTTACAAAGCTGATCTATTATTTTGATGATATGGGATATCATCATGGAAAGATCCACATTTATCTGTATGTGAATTTCGTGTTCTATGTTTTTATGGCTTTTTATCTGGCAATGCGCTGGAGAAAGCAGCTGTCAAAGCGGGATATTCCGCTTCTCTTTTCCATGATCGGAGTAAATATAGCCACGGTGGTGATCCAGTTTATGTTCCCGACCGTAATGCTCGCCGGACTTGGTGCCGGTCTTTCCGTGTTCCTCATGTATTTCATGGTGGAGAACAATGTTTCCCTGATCGATTCCGTGACCGGATCACTGAACCGTTCCGCATTGACAGAACGTGTGAAGAGACTGGAACGTTCGGATAAAAGTGAGGAGCTTTATGCGGTTGCTCCGGATAATTTCAAGATCATCAATGAGATTTACGGTCTGGAGGGTGGAAACCTGATCCTCCGGAGCATGGCCCATGAACTCCAGGAGGAGTTCGGAGAGAAAAATGTATTCCGTTTTGCCGGAGATACATTTGTGGTACTGACCAGCCCGGAGGAAAAGAAAAATTCCAAGGACATTTTCCGGAAATTCACAAGCTTTTTCTATCATATCGGGGATTCCGAGGTCCGGCTGTCGGCCTGTGTCGGAATGGTCCATACAACGAATCACGGATCCGATGATCTGATCTCCGCGCTGGAATATGCGGTGGCTGAGGCAAAGGCCCGCGGAAAGGGTCAGTTCTTCGAGGTGGAAGAGACCGCAGCGGAGGAGATGGTCCGGAAGACTGCGATCGAGCAGGCAATGATGGAGAACATCAAGAACGGACATTTCGAGGTTCATTACCAGCTGATCTATGATCTGAAGAGACAGGGATTCTACTCCATGGAAGCACTGGCACGTCTGAATGTTCCCGGATATGGATACATTTCACCGGAAGAGTTCATCAAGATCGCGGAACGGAACGGAAGCATCACCCAGCTTGGTATAATCGTTCTGGAGGAGGTCTGCAGATTTATCAAGGAAGACGACCTGCATGAACTGGGAATCGATTTCGTCGAGGTAAATCTGTCCATGATCCAGTGTATGCAGCAGGATATCCATAAGGATGTGCTTCGCACGCTGCAGAAATACCAGATTCCCACGCATATGATCAACTTTGAGGTGACGGAGTCCGTGGCGGCTGCTTCGGAAGAACTTCTGATCCGGAATATGGAGCGGTTTACCGAGCAGCGGATCCATCTTTCACTGGATGATTACGGCTCCGGTTATTCGAATATCAACTACCTGGTGGACCTGCCCTTCAGCATCGTTAAGATCGACAAGTATGTGGTATGGGCGGCAATGAAGAACGAAACCTCCCGCATCATCCTGGAGAATACGATCCGGACCTTCCGGAACATTGGTCTTCGTGTGGTTGCGGAAGGAATCGAGAATGAAGAAATGGTTGAAATGATCCGCAACATGGGAGCGGACTACATTCAGGGATTCTTTTATTCCAAGCCTTGCCCGAAGGATCAGATCGTTGAGCGCCTGAAGGCTGAGAAGAAAAAGAAAGAGGCCGAGGAAGCCGATGTGGAAGAAGAAGGAAAGTAAGATAAGTTATGATAAAGAGAAGTTTCAGCCGGCGCTGAAAACCGGGATCTGCACGGGAGAACGGGTTGCCGGTCTGTTTGAGAAATCCACCCGGAAGTTTCATGAGATCTGTCTCATTCGAAATGATAAGGAGCTGAAGGATTTCTGTAAACAGTACGGCGTGGAGAAGGATGAACTGAAATCCATCGTGTGATGCTGCGCCGGAAAGTGATTGTCGGGTATCGATAAGAGATACGGATCGGATACTGCGTATGAAAAAAGGATTGATCAAGAGAATTATCCTGATGGTGATCGGTGTGGCACTGATCGGTGTCGGGAGCGGATGCCTCAGGACCAGTCGTCTGGGCCTGGATCCCTTCGGCTGCATGGTTCAGGGAACGAGTGACCTGACGGGACTCAGTTACGGAAATACACAGCTGGTCATCAATGCCGTTCTTTTGGTCCTTATGATCTTTAAGGACCGGTGGTCCATCGGAGCAGGGACCCTGATCAACATGGTGGGGGTAGGTTATGTTTCGGACGGCGTGGTATGGCTTCGCGATAACGTGTTCCATTTAAATGTGGAAGGCTTCTGGCAGTCCATAGCGCTGCTGCTCGGAATGGGAATTCTGGCGCTTGGTGTTGCGCTTTATATGACCCCTGCCCTTGGAACGGCTCCTTACGACGATGTTGCCGTTATCATAGAAAATGCCAGCAGACAGAGAATCAAATTCCATTATGCACGTATCATCAGTGATGTAACCTGTGTTGTGATCGGAGTAACCGTGACGCTGCTCGCCGGATATTCCGTTTTCCGGGCTGTCGGGATCGGAACGGTTGCGATTGCATTTCTGACCGGGCCGCTGATCCAGTTCTTCCGGAAGTTCGTGGCACTTCCGCTGCTTAAGAATACGGTGATCGTGGAAAAAAGAAGACCGGAAAAGTCAAAGAGTGAAAAGGACTGAAGGAACAGGGGGGACTTGTATGGAGCAGGAAATGGAGAAAAAACTGGTAACCATGGCAAGAGAAGCAAGGAAGAATGCCTACGCACCCTATTCCGGTTATTTTGTGGGAGCTGCGGTTCTTACAACGGATGGGGACATCTATACAGGATGCAACGTGGAGAATGCATCTTATGGTCTTACAAACTGTGCGGAGCGAACCGCAATCTTTAAGGCGGTCAGTGAGGGGGCAAGGAAACTCCGGGCTATCGCAATAGCCGGTCCGGAGGACGGGAACCCACCCTATCCCTGTGGTGCCTGCAGGCAGGTACTGTCCGAGTTTGCGGAGTCAGGCGAAATGCCGGTCTTTGTTACCACCGGGGCAGATGTTTATCAGACGTATCAGTTGAAGGAGCTTTTACCCTATTCCTTTAATCTATAGGAGATCAATGCATGGAAGAGAAGGAGACAGAGAAGGAAAAGCGTATAGACAGGGATAAAGATACGGATAGGGTTAAAGATAAGGAGAAATTTCGCTATCATACCTTCCGTATGGTTTCGGTCGGAGTGGTGGATGAGCCTATCAATCAGGCGTATGACGTGATCAGCACGGTTGCACTTCTGGTGAACCTTGCGGTTATGATCATGAATACATTTGATAATCTTTCGGATAAATACGGTAATCTTTTTTCTATTCTGGAACAGATTACGGTATTCTTTTTTGTGGTTGATTATTTTCTTCGTGTATACACGGCGAAGTATCTTTATCCGGAATATGATTCCGGGAAGGCAACGCTGCGGTACATTATCTCTTTTGCAGGGATCATAGATCTGCTGTCCTTCCTGCCGTTTTATCTGCCGGTATTTTTCCCCAGCGGAGCGGCGGTCTTCCGGATGTTCCGGGTGGCAAGGATCATGCGGCTTTTCCGGATCAATGCATATTATGATTCATTGAATGTTATCACGGAGGTCCTTTCCAGCAAGAAACAGCAGCTGCTTTCCTCCGTATTCATCATCCTGGTTCTGATGATCGCATCCAGTCTCTGCATGTACAGTGTGGAAAATGCGGCCCAGCCCGGTGTCTTTGAAAATGCATTCTCGGGCATCTGGTGGTCGGCATCGACGCTTCTGACGGTCGGATACGGAGACATTTACCCGATCACCACCATGGGTAAACTGCTTGGAATCGCCATTACGTTCCTGGGAGTCGGCATGGTTGCGATCCCAACCGGTATTATTTCCGCCGGATTCGTGGAACAATACACGAGACTGAAGCGGATCGGGGAGTCGGGAAATCAGGAGGACCTTCGGTTTATCCATTTGAAGCTTTCGGCCAGGGATGACTGGACAGGAAAGAAGATCAAGGATCTGCATCTGCCGCATGGCGCGCTGATCGTGGTGGTTCAGCGTGGTAAGGACGTGATCGTTCCCCGGGGAAATACGACACTGCTTTCGGGAGACCGGATTGTGATCGGAGCGGAAACCCTGAAGGACAGTACGCCGATCAATCTACGGACCTTCCGGCTTGAAAAAGGGCATAAATGGAACGGCCTGGCCGTGCGGGACCTGGATATCTCCCGGCAGGATTTTATCATTATGGTCCGTCGGAGCGGAAGATCCATCGTTCCCAAGGGGGATACTGTCTTCCGGACCGGGGACGAGGTGGTTATCTACAGTCAGAAGAAAGAGCAGGAATCAGAGGATGAGACAACGGTATGATATATTTCTGGGGTCCGGTTCGCCGAGGAGAAGGGAACTTCTTTCACAGGCGAACCTTCGCTTTACCGTAAGGACCGCGGATGTGGATGAAGCAACGGAGGAAAGGGATCCGGAGAAGGTGGTACTGGAGCTTTCCGGCCGGAAAGCGGATGCGGTGCAGCGGATGCTGGAAAGTGAGCTGATGCGAAACGGGATGTCGGAAAACGGACGGTCGGGAAATGAGGTGCCGGAGAATGAGGTGCCGGGGAATGAGGTGCCGGGAAGCAAAATGAACGATGGAGTGATCGTTACTGCAGATACGATCGTGGCATTGGAGGGGGAGATCCTGGGGAAACCGAAGGATCCGGAGGATGCCTGCAGGATGCTGCGGGAGCTTTCCGGACGGACACATCATGTGTATACCGGGGTGACGGTCCTGCTTCCCATGGAAGACGGCCGCAGGCAGAAACTCTCTTTTTCTGAATGCACCGGCGTTACATTTTACGAACTGACAGAAGAAAATATCCGTGATTACGTGGAATCGGGCGAACCCATGGATAAGGCCGGAAGCTACGGGATCCAGGGGCTCGGAGCAAGATTCGTGGAGAAAATAGAGGGAGACTACAATAATGTGGTCGGGTTCCCGCTGGCACGGTTTCTGCAGGTGCTGACGGAGGCCGGTGTGATCCTGTATGAAGGTGCAGAGTCCGGCCGGGGTGCGGAAGTGTAGAACCGTAAGAAATCGTGAAAGGCGGTCCGGAAGTGTAGAACCGTAAGAAGACGTGAAAGGCGGTCCGGAAGGACGAACGGGAAGACGTGAGCCGGATGCAGGAGTGGAAGGCAAGTATAGAAGAAAGGACAGGATATGGAAATAATCGGGGTGGTTTTTGATTTCAACGGAACGATGCTCTTTGACCGGAAATACCATCTGGATTCATGGCAGCGCTGTATTGAAGATCTGATCATGCATGATATAACGGAGGAGGATGTGCTTCGTTACGTGGACGGAAAGGGATCCAAGGAGATCCTGGAACATTTTCTCGGATACGAACTGACCGATCCGATGATCAACCAGTTTCAGGAGGAAAAGGAAAGAATCTACCGGAATCAGCTGGTGAAGGATCATCCGCCGCTTGCACCCGGACTGGAAGAGTATCTTGATTATCTGAAGGGAGCCGGGGTTCCGGTTGCGATCGCCACCTCTGCACCGATCCCGAATGTGAATCTGTACTTTGATGAATATGAGCTCTTCCGCTGGTTTGACTGGGATCATATCATTATGGTTGCGGACGATTGTCCAGCGAAGCCGCACCCGGCACTGTTCCAGCATGCAATAAAGCAGATACAGGTTGCTCCGGAGCATACGGTTGTATTTGAGGATTCAGCGGTTGGAATGGAAGCCGCTTACCGGGCCGGCGTCCGGCATATCATTCATATCACAGGTGATTCACCGGCAGCTGAAAAAGAAAAGGAAATGCCGGGTGTGATACGAAAAATATCAGATTATACGGAATTGAAAATGGATGAAATGAATGATTGACGTTCTTTTATCCCGATGTTATAATGTGTGATATTTTGTAACCGCTGGTATCCGGAGTTTTCCGGAGCTTTCCGGGCGGTTATGATATTTTAATCAGACAAGAAAGGCGAATCGAAATGAAAAAGGGATTTAAGGCAGTGATCCTTACAACTGCACTTGCATTTTGTCTTTGTGGTTGTGGTTCAAAAGACGATGATAAAACAACAAAGGCTTCCACGGAGACCGTAACCGAGAAGAAGACGGACGCAAAGACGGAAAAGAAAACGGAAGCCGTAACCGAGAAGAAGACAGAAGCGAAGACGGAAAAGCAGACAGAGGCCGTAACCGAAGCTAAGACCGAGGCGCAGACGGAAGCACAGACGGAAGCACCGACCGAGGCACCGACGGAAGCGCCGACGGAAGCACCGACGGAAGCACCGACTGAGGCACCGACCGAGGCACCGACGGAAGCGCAGACCGATGCACCGGCAGAGTCTTCCGATCCGGATGATTCCTGCATCGGGGATGATGCACTTTTCTACTAAGATTTAAGTCTCACTTGCCGGTCCCGGCGCGGGATTCAAACCGGCTTTGGTTAACATAATTCTTATGCTTGAGACATGAAAAATCCTTCTGACCATGCATTGACATGACCGGAAGGATTTTTTTTGGTTAATCGGATATCTGATACGGATATCTGATACGGATACCTGGTTCGGATATCTGATTCTGATATATAATTCCTGATGATCTTGGGAGATGTTCCGTGCATCAGGAAAGTGGTCTTTTTTTGCGAGTCTGGCATAGAATCGTTATCATATCATTTAGGGAGTACCGGAAAAGCATTTGTACCAGACTCGCATGGTTAGTATATACTAACTACAGGAAGATGTCAATAACTTTATGCCGAAAATTTTATTTATAGAAGGCTTTGGAGTAGTTCGGTCAGATAAACTGCAAGGCATGCCAGAAGTGCTACGGTGGTAAGACTACATTTCTTCAGGGCAAGCAAAACCGCAACCCCCAGACCGGTGCAGGCTGAAAGGACGGACCCGGTTGCAGTGAAAATGGCCGGGATCGTCATGGCAGTCAGTACCGTGTAAGGTATGTAATAAAGGAATGACCGGATAAATGTGTTCCGGATCTTGTTTTTCACCGCTATGAAGGGAAGTACGCGGATCAGGTAGGTGGAGCCGGCCATCAGAACAAGATAGATGAAAAAGGTGGATAATGTCATGACTCATTCACCTCCTGTATCGGATGGAAAACGGCAGCCAGGGCTGCAGCAACCACGGCGGAAATGCTGATGGCAATTCCGGGTGAAACCTCTTTCAAAAGAGGCAGATATGTAAATGCGGTGCTGACAAGTGCAGCGATCGTGATTGCGGGAAGAACATACCGGTTGCTCCGGGCTACGGGAACGACGATAGCCACAAACATACCGTAAAGCGCGATTCCGAGTGCGCTCATCAGTGCCACGGGAAGTACATTTCCGAGGGATGCACCGAGTGCGGTTCCGGCGGTCCAGCCGAGCCACGGAAGAGTGGCGAGTCCCGCAAAGAAGGAGCGGGTTACATTCGAACGGGTAGAGGCAACCGCAAAGATCTCATCGGTGATGAAGAAGCCGAGGATCCATTTCCAGATTCCGCGGAACTTTGAATCCAGCTTCTGGGACAGGGAAATGGACATGAAAGAATACCGGACATTTATGGTCAGCTGTGAGATCAGCATGTCCAGATAAAGTCCGGGGGTTGCCATAAGCTGAATACCGGCAAACTGTCCGGCGGAGGTGACGGTGGTCAGGGAGACCAGGGTTGCCTGCCAGACGGAGAGCCCGTATTTTGTGGCGAGTATTCCAAATGTAAATGAGACGGACAGGTATCCGAGGGCGATCGGTATACCTGCCCGAAGACCACTTTTATAGTACATTTTAATCTCCGTCGCAATCCATATTCACACGAATCGCCCCGCCGGCAGTGACGCATCCGCACTGCGTGCGTCTGGCGTGCCTGCGGCACTCGATG
>CADBOV010000048.1 GCA_902796385.1 uncultured Lachnospiraceae bacterium | reverse complement strand
CAGGCAGGTGCTGGAAAATGTGAACCGTCAGATCTGTCTGAACAACCGGGAGGAAATGTTTGTAACCGTATGGTTCGGTTCCCTGAATCTCAAAACCGGAAGACTGATGGCTGCAAATGCGGGACATGAGTATCCGGTGCTGAAGAAGCCGGGCGAGCATTTTGAACTGATCAAAGATAAGCACGGATTTGTAATCGGTGGTATGGAAGGCATGAAGTACAAACAGTATGAGCTGCAGATGGATCCGGGAGCTAAACTGTTCCTCTATACGGACGGTGTGGCGGAAGCAACAAATGCGGAAAATGAGCTGTTCGGAACTGAACGGATGGTGGAAGCGCTCCGGCTTGCGGAGGAGGATTCGCCGAAGGAAATCCTGGAAATGGTGCATGCCGCGGTTGAGAGCTTTGTTCTGGATGCGCCCCAGTTCGATGACCTGACCATGTTATGTGTTGAGTTTGTCGGAAGAGGACAGGAAGATGGAGAGCAGGCGGAGCAGGCGAAGGAAGAGCCGGCGGACAAAGCGAAAGAAGAGCCGGCGGACAAAGCGAAAGAAGAGTAAACAGGACAGAGAGAAACAGGAAATACAGAATACATTTGATCGATCGTAAGACAGTTGATGATTCGACGGAAAGGGGGATCATGGAAGGATATCTGACAGTACGGGAAGTGGCAGAAAGATGGAGCCTTACAACAAGAAGGGTTCAGAAGATGTGTTCCGAGGGAATGATTCCGGGAGTGACAAAATTCGGAAGGTCCTGGGTTGTTCCGGAGAATGCGGAAAAGCCAAAAGACGGAAGAGTTACAACAGGGAAATATAAAGACTGGAGAAAGAAAATCAAATAGTGTATCATAAGAATTGGAACCAGGTTGAAATATCGGTCAGGAGGGAAGAAGGTTGAAGTATTATCCATTAACGGCAGCACAGAACATGCATCACCAGTGGATCCGGGAATACGGGACCCAGCAGGTTTCAGGTGTCAGCATAGTTGCTTCTCTGAAAGCGCCCATCGACTTCAAGCTTATGGAAAAATGTATCAAGCTTGAGTATGAGAGATACGGGTGCATGCGCCTGCAGTTTACGAAGCCGGACAAACAGGGGAATGTGAAACAGTATCAGGTGAAAAAGGGGCCTGATAAGATTGAGTATTATGACCTCAGGGGAGAGGAATCCCTTGCAGCTGCAGACGCCGTGATGCAGCAGTGGGCATATGTTACATTTGACGGGGACAATGTTCCCATGAGTGAGTTTCGTCTGGTGGATCTGCCGGAGGGCTTCAAGGGAATGTTCGTTCACATGGATCACCGGCTGGTGGACTCCAGTGCACTGGCAGTCATGGTGACCGACATTTTCCAGCTTTATATGCATTATCAGTTCGGAACGGATTATCCGAAGGATCTGGCGGATTATATAAAGGTACTGGAAAAGGATCTGACAAGAGCAAATGATCCGAAACGACTGGAGAAGGACAGACGGTTCTGGGCAGAGCATTTTGACAAATACGGGGAACCGCTTTACTCCGACATCCAGGGACCATCGGTTCTTGAGGAGGCACGGGCAAAGCACAACAATCCGAACCTCCGGGCGGCGGACATTGAGCGGAAAGAGCTCTTTGTTACGGTTAAGGATTATTATCTGGAGCCCTACCCCTCCAAACGGCTGTTTAATTTCTGCACGGAGAATGCCGTCTCCATGACGAACCTTCTGCTGTTCGCCATGCGGACTTATCTGTCCAAGCAGAATAACGGGCAGGAGGATATCACCATCGAGAATTTCATTTCCAGAAGATCCACCCATGACGAGTGGACCTCGGGAGGAAGCCGGACGATCATGTTCCCCTGCCGGACCATCATTACGCCGGATACGGAATTCCTGGAGGCGCTTTATCTGATCCAGCAGACGCAGAACCAGGTGTATCTGCACGGCAACTATGATCCGGTCTATATCCGGGAGGAAATGAAGCGGCGTTACAACACACCGGATGACACCACCTATGAGAGCTGCTATCTTACCTTCCAGCCGGTCATGACGTATAAGACAAGCAAGAAACTGGAAAATGTTCCGATGCACATCAACTGGTTTGCAAACGGAGCGGCAACGAAGAAAATGTATCTTACGGTTTCACCGAATGAGAAGGGAGAACTGAAATTCTCATTCCATTATCAGACCGTAAAGCTTACGGAAAAGGATATCGAACTGATGTATTACTACATGATGCGGATCCTGTTCCTTGGCCTGGAGGATTCCCATCTGACAGTGGGAGAAATGATGGACAGATCCTGATAAGGTTCAGGGGGTCACTGCCGGTTTCATAAGGATCCGGTACAAAATATAATAACGGAGGATTTTTAGAATGGAAGAACAATTCAAGGATATTCTGGCACAGTACACAAGTTACGATCCGGAGGATATGACGGATGACACACGGTTCAGGGAAGATCTGGATCTTAGTTCTCTTGACTTTATGACATTGCTTGGCGAGATCGAGGATACATTTGATATCGAATTTGTCGAGTCGGATGCAGAGGGAATCTTTACCATCGGCGACGCGATTGATCTGATCAGGAGGAAGATGGAGAATGAGTGATCTGATTCGTAAGGTGATGGAGGACAGCTGCAGTGAATTTGCGGATTATTCCGCAGTGAAGTGGCTGATAAAAAAGGAAATACAGGAAAGAAAGTATTCCGAACTGTTCGTAAACCTTACTTCGATCCGGAAGGGCCTTGTGACAGAAGGGTTTGAAGGAAAGCATATCGCATTCATCGGAGGCAGCAGTGTCTGGTGGATCGAAGCATATCTCGGCACGGTGACCGGACGTATGACCGCGGTTCCGCTGGATACGGGACTTCCGGCAGACGAGCTGGCGGATCTGATCAATCGTTCGGACAGCGAAGGTGTCTTTCTGGATGAAGACCGGAAGGAGCTTGTGGAGGTGATCGCCGGCAAATGTCCGGCAGTCAGAAAGATCTGGATCCTGAAGGACGGGGATGCGGAACAGGATTTTGGCTCGGAGAAGGCAGAACCCCTGGATGCACTTAAGAAGGCAGGAGAAGGCGGTGCGGACGGTGAGGAACCGCTTCCGGAGGATCTGGCCATGATCCTTTTCACTTCGGGAACCACAGGAAAGAGCAAGGGCGTTATGCTGACACAGAATAATATGGCTGCAAATCTGGAGGCCATGTCATTTTCAACGGCACCGGGAGTTGTGCTCCTGAATGTCCTTCCTGTTCATCATGCGTTCTGTCTGGTTATGGACTGGCTGAGAGGCTTCGCAAGAGGTGCCGTGATCTGCGTCAACGACAGTCTGATGCATATGATCCGGAACATGGGAATCTTCCGCCCCCATGCCATGCTCATGGTTCCGCTTATGATCGAGACCATTTTCAAGCGGATCAACAGCGTGAAGGATCCGGAGAAACGGAAGGAAACCGCACAGCAGATCTTCGGCGGACGGCTTCGTTACATTTTTACCGGTGGCGCGCATCTGGATGATTATTACCTGGAGCAGTTCAGGGATCTGGATATCAAGGTTCTTGAAGGATACGGCATGTCCGAGTGCTCCCCGGTCATCAGTGCCAATACGCCGGTAAACTATAAGTTCGGTTCCGTAGGAAAACCGCTTCCGAATGTGGAGATCTCATTCTCACCGGAGGGCGAGATCCTCGTCAAGGGAACCAGTGTTATGAAACAGTATTATCGCATGCCCGAGGAAACCTCCGAAACACTCCGGGACGGATGGCTTCATACGGGTGACAAGGGTTACATGGATGAGGACGGATTCCTCTTCATCAACGGGCGGATCAAGAATCTCATCATTTTGTCCAACGGTGAAAATGTATCGCCGGAGGAGATGGAGAACAAGCTGGCGCTCTGTCCCCTGATCGCGGAGGTTGTTGTGGTCGGTGATAAAAACGGCCTGGCAGCGGTGGTTTATCCGGATCAGGAGGTCATTTCCGCGAAGAACCTTGATACAGACGCGGTACGGGCGGGAATCCAGGAGTTCCTGGATGACTTTAACCGGAGCCAGCCCACATACAGAGCCATCATTCGTCTGGTTCTCCGGGATCAGCCGTTCGAAAGAAGTTCAACAAAAAAGATCAGGAGAAATCTGGTGACTCTTCCTGATTAGAAGGTCTGGGGTTACTATGATGGATTGGGGGTTAATGGAACGTAATGATGCGTTGATCAAGAAGAAAATCTATAAATACATGCTCACGGGCGTCATGACCACGGTAGCTTTGCAGCTCGGAAACGTGGTCGACGCCATGATCGTGGGCAACTTAATCGGCAGCATCGGCAATTCCGCGGTGACTGCCGCAAGTCCGTTTATCTATATCCTTCAGGCAGCGGCGATCCTGTTCGGTACCGGAGGTGCGGTGATCGTTGCCGTATTTCTGGGGAAACGGGAGACCGTCGGTGCCGGGAAGGTTATGGGTTTCTGTATCATTTTCTGTATAGCGTATCCGCTGATCTTCACGGCCGCAACACCGCTGACCGTTCCCGCATTTATACAAATGATGGGGGCCACGGGTCAGCTGGCAGACATGCTCACGAGCATTGCCACAGTTTATTCCTTCGGTATGCCGATCATTTCCATCGTGATAGGCATGTCTTATTTCATTATGGTCGATAATCATCCGGGAATGTCCGCAAAGATGAATATCGTGGCAAATGTGGTGAACCTGATCCTGGATTACATCCTGGTCAGGTACACATCCATGGGGATCACCGGGGCCGCGCTTTCCACGGTGCTCGGTTATGTGGTGTCCGGCGCGATCTACATCCCGAAATATTTCCGCAGCAAGGAACGGATGGTTACACCGGTCTTTAAAGGCAGTATAAGAGAAGGGAAAATGATCCGGGCAACCATGAAAAGCGGTCTGCCCAACCTGGTAAATCTTATTCTGACCGTGGTGAGTATGTTCGTGATCAACGGCGTGGTGCTCCGGGAACTGGGCGGCGGTTATTTTTCCGCCTATGCAGTGGCAAACAATTCCCTTCATATCGTGCAGATGTTCCTCAGCGGAATGACCACCGTGATCGCATCCGTGGCAGGGGTTCTCTACGGAGAGAAGGATTATTTCGGAATGCGTTCCGTGTTCCGGCGGGTTCTGACATCGGCATTTATTGCCGGAGGGATCATCATGGCTCTCTTCCTGGCGGTTCCGGGACTGCTGGCGAAAATGTACGGCTTTGATCAGCCGGACATCCTGCCGGACCTGGAAACCGGTCTCAGGGTATTCTCCATCAGTTTTGCATTTATCATACTGAATGCGGTCCTTCAGAGCTACTACAGGACGGTGGGACAGACCTTCCTGTCCACGGCAAACATTTCCATGGAACAGGTACTGCTCCGGATCCCGCTGATGCTGGTGGGAATGCATCTTTTCGGATTCCTCGGACTGTTCTACGGAATCATTGCCTGTGAGATCCTGACCTATGGAATCCTGAACCTGATCCGGTTCGGAATGCAGAAGGCCGGAAAGGTTCCCCCGAAGGGAGTGCTTGCCATACCGGATGAAAACAGTGCCGTGATCCTGGATATCACGGTTCAGGGCAGTGATACGGCTGCGGTGGATGTGGCAAGACGGATCCGGGAGCGGTGCAGTGAGGAGCCGATCACACCGGAACGGGCGAACCGTCTGGGAGTCGCTGCGGAGGAAGTGATCACAAATATAGCAAAGTACGGATATCAGCCTTCGGCGAAAAAAACAATCGATGTCTGTCTCTCTCATATCGGGGACACGTATTATCTCAGATTCCGGGATGACGGGGTTCCCTTCAATCCGCTGGAATTTGATTTTGGGGAGAACGGAGAAGATGAGGTGCACGGATTGATCCTGCTGAAAAAGATGGCGGAGAAGATCAGTTATATGCGGGTGATCAATCTGAATAATACGGTGGTTGAGATCGCCGCACACGAGATGGAGACAACCGGGGAGAACGAACAGAAAGAGAGGGTATAAAATGCAGGAGTACATTAGGAGTCTGCTTGAATCATCCGAAATCCATGCAGATAAGACCGCTGTTGTGGATCATGGGGGTGAAAGATCCACGGATTACCGTACCTTTGGGGATATGATGCAGCGCACTGCGGCATGGATCCACGGAAAACAGCTGGGAGAGCGTCGGTTTATCCCGGTATGCATGGATGCATCCTGCGAATACGCAGCGGCAGTCTGCGGCATCTGGCTGGCAGGTCATGCGGCGGTTCCCATGGGAAAATCCTTCCCTGAGGCACGGATAAAATACATCAGTATGAGTTGTGAAGCGCCCTTTATCATTGATGATACGGCGATGGAGGAAATCCTGAAAACAGATCCGGCAGACCCGGAACTGTTCCCGGAATCTGAAGATAAGGATGTGGCATTTCTTTTATATACTTCCGGATCCACGGGTATGCCGAAGGGAATCCTGCATACCTTTGAAGGTCTGAATGCAAACCGAAAGATGGGGAAATCGGAAAACTACGGCGTCGGACGGAACTGGGCGTTGGGTGCTCCCATGTATTTTGTCGCTTCGGTTCTGGTTTATAAGATTCTTTCCTTCGGAGGCTGTGTCCATCTTCTGGATCCGGCAATCATGCGGGATGTGCGGAAGCTGGAGGACTACTATGCAGATCATAAGATCATGATGGGCTTCATCAGTCCGTCGGTGCTTTCCAACTTCCATAACCGTGCGGAGACCCTGAAGGTGGTCATGACGGGAAGCGAGCGGCTTACCGGGCAGTGCAGCAGGGACGGTTATGCACTCTGGAATAATTACGGAATGAGCGAGACCATGGGAACCATATGCTCATTTGAAGTAAAGGAACCCTATGAAACCACGCCGGTCGGGATCCCGCCGGAAGGCTCTGTCTGGGCACTTCTGGATGATGACATGAATCCTGTGGCTGACGGGGAGGAAGGCGAGCTTTGTGTGAAGGGACCCTACACCCTGGGATATTTCAAGGATCCGGAGGCGACGGAGAAGCTGTTCCGCGGTGGATGGCTGCATACCGGTGATATCCTGAAGAAGCTGCCGGACGGAAATCTGGTCTATATCAACCGCAAGGACTGGATGGTGAAGATCAACGGACAGCGTGTGGAACCGGGGGAGATTGAAAATGTTCTCCGAACGGTACCGGGCGTGGAAAAGGCGGTTGTAAAAGCGATTAAGGGCATGGGGGATCAGGTGGTACTCTGTGCATATTACACCGGCGAAAAACTGGAGGAGGACCTGATTCGCGAGAAACTCTCCGAACGGCTGGCTTCCTACATGGTTCCCGGATTCTATATGCATCTCACGGAATTCCCGATCAATGCAAACGGAAAGATCGACCGGAAGAACCTGCCGGAGCCGGATCTTCTGTCACGCAGGGCAGAGTATGCTCCGCCGGAAAATGAAACCCAGGCCTTGTTATGCCGCGCCTTTGAGGCTGCCCTTAACCAGGAGCAGATCGGTATTGATGATGACTTCTTCGACCTGGGCGGTGACAGTATCCGGGTAATGAAGCTGGCATCCGCATGTCCGGAACTTGCCCTTACCAGCAAGATGATCTACGCGGCAAAGACACCGAGAGGGATTGCCGCAGAGTGCGAGAAGAGCGGTCTTGCGAAACACAGGGAAAAGAAGAAGGAATATCCCCTTTCTTCTTCCCAGCTGGGCATTTACATCGAGTCCATGAACCGGGACGGGGAAGCGGCATACAATAATCCGATCCTTCTGAAGCTGGGAAGCAGCATCGATATGGAAAAACTAAGGGGAGCGTGCGAAGCGGTTGTTACTGCGCATCCCTTTATCAAGATGCGTCTGAAAACCGATGCGGAGGGAAATCCGGTCCAGGTACGAAATGATGATGAGGCATACAGCCAGACCATAGAGAGGATCAGTGAGGATGAACTCCGTGAACTGATCCCCACACTGATGCAGCCCTTCCGGCTCCTTAAGGACCGGCTGTTCCGTATCCGCCTGTTTGAAACGGAGGAGGGGAAGTATATCTTCCTGGATCTGCATCATATCATCTTTGACGGGTCCTCCATGCTGGTGCTCTTCCGGGATCTGGAGCGCGCTTACCGGGGCGGTGTCCTTGAGGTGGAGACCTACAGCGGTTTTGAGATTGCCGAGGATGATGCGGACGGACGTGCTGACGCTTCCGTATTTGAGGAAGCAAAGAAATGGTATCTGGATACATTCGGCGGACTGGAGGTCGACAGCCTTCCGATCCCGGACCGGAGCGGGGAGCAGCCCTCCTTCGGAGCGGTTACGAAGGACCTGGAACTGGAGGCTTCCGAAGTGGAGGCCCTCTGCAGATCCTGCGGCGTAACGGAAAATATCTATGCAACCGCATCCTTCGGACTTCTGCTTGGCCTGTATGCCGGCATGAACGAGTCCCTCTTTACGACCATTTATAACGGCCGGGATTCCCTTCGTACCTCCGGAACCGTGGCCATGCTGGTAAAGACACTGCCGGTATATGCACGGTTTGAGAAGGACCAGAGCGTCCGGGATTATCTGATCCGGGCGAAGGAACAGATGCTGGGCTGCATGAACAACGATCTCTTCCCGTTCTCCGAACTGGTGCAGGAGACCGGGATGACCAGCGAACTGCTTTTTGTATATCAGGGTGATGTACTGCAGGTGGGCGGTTTTGCGGGAGATACCGTTGAGCGGATCCCGCTTATGGAAAACGCTACCGGCGAGCAGCTGGCGGTTCAGATGTATAAGCAGAACGGACTGTATAATGTCCGTGCGGAATACCGGAGCGATCTTTACTCGGAGGAGTTCATTCAGATCCTTCTCCGGAGTTTTGAGACGGTATTACGCAGGATGCTCAGTGAGGAGACCATCGGAAATGTATCACCGACCTCCTATGCAGAGCTGGAGCAGTTAAAGGAATGGAATCAGACGGAGACGGAATATGACCGGACAGACACGGTGGTATCCCTTTTCCGGAAAGCAGCTGCGGAGTATCCGGAAAATACGGCAGTGATCTACGAAGAAGAAACACTTACCTACGCGGAAGCGGAGGCGGTCTCCGACCGGATCGCGGCTTACATCCGCGGACTGGGTCTGGGAAGAGGAAATGTGGTTTCCATCCTGATCCCCCGTGGCATCTATCAGGTTGTGGCATCCCTGGGTGCGCTGAAGGCAGGCTGTGCATATCAGCCGCTGGATGCAACCTACCCGGAGGAACGGCTTAATTTCATGGTTCAGGATGCTTCAGCGGGACTTCTGATCACTACGGAGGAACTTGGGGAGAAGATCACGGAATTCAGCGGAACCAGACTCATGATCTCTGAGATCGGGGCAATGAGTAAGAGTGCCGGGAATGCTGCGGATGCTGATGACGGGACAGCGGAAAAGACAGAGGACAGCAAGAACAACGGAGCCATGGCAGAGACAGCGGACGGCAGGGAATGCCGGCCGGAGGATACATTTATCCTGCTCTATACCTCAGGAAGTACCGGCGTGCCCAAGGGCGTAAGGCTGACCCATGGAAACCTGGTATGCTTCATCAACTGGTACAGGGATTTCTATGAACTCGGGGAAATGGACAGAGTCGGTCAGTATGCATCCTATGGTTTTGATGCCTGCATGATGGATATGTATCCGGCGCTTTCCTGCGGCGCGGCAGTCGTGATCGTACCTGAGGAGAAGCGGCTGGATCTGGCTGCAATGAATGCATATTTTATAAAGAACCGGGTATCACTGGCATTTATCACTACCCAGGTGGGAAGACAGTATGCAGCGGAGATGAAGAATCCTTATCTCCGTGCCCTTTCTGTCGGCGGTGAGAAACTGGCATCCATGGAACCGCCGAAGGAGTTCCGGTTCTATAACGTTTACGGACCTACGGAGTGTACCATCCTTTCGACCATCTATCAGGTAACGAGGAAGGAGGAGAATCTCCCCATCGGCCGTGCACTTTCGGATGTGAAGCTGTATGTGGCAGATCCCTTCGGACACCAGCTGCCGCCGGGCGCACTGGGCGAACTGATCATTGCCGGACCTCACGTAGGCGCAGGATATCTGAACCGTCCGGAGAAAACGGCAGAGGTGTTTATCGAAAATCCGTATGACGGCGGAGAGTACGCACCGGCTTACCGGACCGGAGATATCGTACGGTTCCGGACAGACGGGGAGATCGAATTCATCGGCCGCCGGGACGGACAGGTGAAGATCCACGGCTTCCGTATCGAGCTTTCCGAGGTGGAGGCGGTACTGCGTGACTATCCGGGGATCCGGGATGCGGCAGTGGTAGCACGGGATCTGGGAGCTGACGGCAAGGCGGTTGCGGCTTATTTCGTGAGTGATGAGACCATTGATCCGAAGAAGATCGCGGAGTTTATCCGTGAGAGAAAGCCTCCTTACATGGTGCCGGCTTCCCTGATGCAGATCGAAAAGATTCCCGTTAACCAGAACGGAAAAGTAAATAAGAAGGCTCTTCCGGAACCGGAGATCCGGGCTG
>CADBOV010000047.1 GCA_902796385.1 uncultured Lachnospiraceae bacterium | reverse complement strand
CTGTTAATCTTCATCTTCGTCTCCTCTCAGCTCCACTCCGTCAAGGAAGCGGAGGATCCCATTCTTGAAAGTTATCTGGTAGCGGAACATATCCCGCCTGTCCATGTACTTGTGGTCGAAAAGTTTCTTCATGTCCCGGAAGATCACCCACGGCACGCGGTAGAAATCCTTGAAGCCCAGAGAGATCACCAGAAAGCAGAAGGCCCCCATTTTGGTATATCTTTCAAAGCATTCTTCCTGTTCTTCCGTGACCACGCTCCTGCGGATCTGCCCGGCGTCCGTATGCTTTGCATCGAACAGAACCATGGTCGCGTCCTGGAGCGCCCCTTTGAAGTCCGGCTGTGCCTGTTTCGCAAAGCATGCAATGAACTGGCCTTTCTTCCGGTCGTAAGGCTTGAGGATCCGCATCGGCTCCGGTGTCTTGTCAATCGCGCAGATCCCTTTGTTTTCATAGAACCGGCACGCATCCTCGATCATGGCTTCGAAGTATTCACCGTCTGAGCGTGACTGCTTACCCCGCAACGACCTGCTGTATGAATCCATATCTCTTCGCCACCTCCAGAAGCTTGTTGATAGTGACAGCCCCGATCCCCGGAATCTTCTCTTTCTTCAGCACGTCTATGAAGTCCTGCGCGGTCGGCACTTTTTCCACCGGCATATTCTTTGCGCATGAATCGCAGATAGCCTTATTTGTGTCCCGCGCATCATCCGTTGCCTCCTCGTAGGCCTTCTTTCGGATCTCCTCAAGGTATTCCGTGATCTGCATGTCCGTCATCTTCCTGACCCTTACAGCCACGCTGTGGGCCGCGTTTTCCTCATCCGTTCTCCGGCAGCTTCTTTTCTTTGCCATTCTCGATCTCCTTTTCATGTTTTAGGTATTCTTCGAATCCGTATATCTTGTGGTCTTTACAGAACTTTGAGTAGCACTTGAAGCACATGGCGCCGATCCTGATGCAGGTGTACCGCTTATCCTTGTATGCCGTTCCCACCCTGGCCTGAAGCGTGACCATGTTGTGCTTCTTCAGCTTCTTCTTGCACTCCATGCATTTGTCCGTGGTAAGCCAGGACTGAAGCCGTCCCATTCCCCTGAGGGTGAGCTCTTCCGGATATTCCTGCGACATCATCTCTTCGCCGACTATCGCGCTGAGGTTATCCCTCATGAATACAGGGACGCCCATCTTATCGGCGAGTGCAAGTATGGATTCAATCCATTCCCGCTGCGGGATCACTTTGTTCTTTACCTTGCCCGTCTGGGCGCCGATCGTGATCCAGTTGATCCCTTTCAGGTCTTCCGGCGACAGGAAGATATCTTCCATGATCGGCTCAAAGTTGATGAACGTCTTCCGATCCATTGGCAGCATGTCGATCTTTTCGAGATCCCTGTTCTCCGTGATGGTTACGCCATACCAGTAATGATTCCCCTCCGGCAGATCTACCTGCCCGTATTTCTTCGGGTTTCTGGTCAGGAAGAGGTAGTAGTGCTGCGGTGTCGCAGCGCACGTTTCAAAAACGAAACGGATCCAGTCTTCCGGTATGCTGTCTCCGAATCCGTCAGAGATCGCATTCACCAGCACGCGCCGGCTTTCACGGATGGGCCTGTAATCATCTGCCTTGTACCTGTGGAGAGTGGGAGCGGAGCCGAACGGATATTCAACGATCCGTCCGTTCTCGTCCCTGATCGGAGATGCCAGGTCATAGCAGCCATTGATCTCCGTATAGACATCTGTCATTGCCTTGTGCCTTCTGATGTCACCGCCCTGCGCTTTTGCGAGGCGCCTTGTGAAGCAGTAATCGCAGTCATACTCGCAGCCGGTGATGAGGTTATAGGTGTATTCAACCCATTCGATCTTCGTGTACTGCATCGTCCACCTCCCAGAATTCGACCGTGTACTCCATCTGACCGTTCTTCTTGCCTCCGGAGCCTTCCACCTGCTGGCGGTTTATCCTGACTGCATATCCGCATTTGATCAGGAGAGTGGACAGCTGCAGGCGGTCTTCCTCGCTCCACTGGACGGAGCCTTTGCGGATGCTCCTTATTACCTGCCTCTTCATCAGCCCGCCCTCACTTTCAGCCTCGGAATCTGTTTCTCGTGTTTCTTCTGCATCTGCTTCTCAAACGCAGTGACAAAAGCTTTCACGTCCTGCGGCATACCGCAGTTATGAGATCCCCTGCACTGGATAACCCTGTTGTCCCGCCATTCCATTGTGAAGAATGGCTCCTCCGGGGCTTCGACTTTTCTGACGAAAATGATCATCGTCTCTTTCCTTGCCACCCGGTCCGCGTAAGTGGCCACACAATGGTGGAGTGTCTGCCCTTCGCGCTTCAGGTCTTCTGCCGACTTCGGTACAACGAACATGAATTTCTTTGACCTCACGAGTACCGCGTTGCTTCCGGCTTCCTCCTGCATGGATTCCATCTGCTCAGCAAAGATCCTGTTGATCTCATCCATGGCCCTTTGGACATCCGCGTCCCGCTGGTCATTCAGTTCCTTGAGCACCCTGTCGTGCGCTTTCTTGAAATTCGGAGGCATTCTCACATAATCATCAGCCAGGTTATAGCCAAGCTCCTCGCACCAGGCCATGTAATCCTTCCAGTCATGAATGAAGTTTGCCCTTGATGTCGGATCCTTTCTTAATGGCGTTTGTTTCCGCACGTATCTTGTGAATTTGCGGACTGACATTTCATTTTGGAAGATCGTTCTGAGGATCTGTGAACTTGCCCCGAAGACCTCGATAAACTCTTTCAGGTCAGCATCGCTTACTTCCTTCTTGCAAAGTTCTATCTCACGGATCAGGCTGATCATGCTTTTCCCGCCATCCAGATCCCGGAGCATCTTGAGGTGTGGTTTCGTAAGTTCCTTTAGTCCTTCAGGTAGTCCTTTCCTGTGCCAGAACATCACCTCGTGAACCCACTCTGTTGCCAGCTTCTTCAGACCGTACTTGACAAGCATTTCCAGCTCCGGGCACCGTTCATACGCTCTCAGGTAATCGAACACGTTGAAGTGCGCGAACTCGATCTTCTCCTGCAGAACCTCGATCCCGCTGTACTGGTACGGCGTACCTGTCAACAGTTTCCGCAGACCGTCCCTCCGGATGATGTAGGCGTCAATCCCAACCTTCCCGGTGTCGGGGCACCACCGGCATTTCCCGCTCCGCTTATATTCGGCGTACTCAAACGACTCCCAGTGATGCCCGTTGATGAATACCCTGCCGTGCTCAAAGACACTCCTTTCCTTCGTGATCCGCAGGAGCGGGAACTCCTGTTTCTCAAAACTGTACGTGACACTGAAGCATCGGAACAGGAGCTTCCCGTCATCCAGCTTCTGCACGATCACGATGTTGTTCTCTGCGCGTTCCCTGTCGTGCCAGCGCTTTATGGTCTTCATGTAGACCGGGCTCCCGCAGCATGGGCACTCGCCCCATTCGTTCATCCTGAGCCGCACTTTCTTTGAGTCGATCTCCATATGCTGGCCGCATTCCGTACAAAACGCCTCGCGGATCCGGATCCGGCTATTGCCGTCATAGACCAGGTATCGGCGGGATCTCATTCCGTAATCATGGACCCATGTGTCAAAATCCTCTGGAATGTCAGGCACGAGTTCCATCATATTGTTGGTATGTGCCAGCTCCCTTTCGTACTTCGCGGCAAGGCGCATATCCAAGACTTTATCCTGCCATCTATCAAGGGAGATAAACGATGATTTCTTCCCGTCTGTCCACCATGCCATCCCAGCCGGCGGGAACCGCTGCTTAAATATCATTCGGCTTTCCGTATCGGCGAAGGCAATGTGCCATTTTTTGCCGCTCCACCAACCCATCCGCAGAATGCTGAACATCTTTCCTGTCAGCCACTTCGTTTTCTCGACGGACAAATCCTGTGTGATGTAATCGTCTTTTCCAAAGAAGAATCGGTACCTGGCGTCGGTTTCCTTCCCGGTCCGGATCCCTTCTGCGTCCCATGCTATGACCTGCATGATCCCGTCAGAAACGGACACATGGATCAGCCACCTGATCGGCGGCGAGTTATTGGCCATCTCGATATACTCCGGCTTTGTTTCTGGCCTTGGTATCTGCCGGAGCGTCTTCTTATCCACCGAAACCTCCCAGAAGATCGAAGATGGACATCTGGCCAGATTCTTCATCCGTCTGCTTCTTGG
>CADBOV010000046.1 GCA_902796385.1 uncultured Lachnospiraceae bacterium | reverse complement strand
TTCGGACTTTACTTCCGTCTTCTTTTCCGTTGAGGAAGTGCTGTCCTCCTTGTTTCCGCATGCTGCGATGGCAAATGTCATAAAAACCATCATCAGCACAAGCCACAATGCTCTCATTCTCTTCTTTGTCTTCATTTCTGTATCCTTTCTCTTTCCGGTCACCTGAAACTTGATTGTACCACAGGAAGAAGTTTCTATCAATGGAAAGCGCCACGATTCCCGTAAGGAATGTTTGCAAGAAAACGGAAAGCGTGCTATTATAGTAGCCTATTGAAAAAAGAAACGAGGCGATTTTTTATGGATACTCTGGATATTCTCAGGCAGCTGGCTATCATCATCATTGCCGCTAAGATCTTCGGTCTGCTGGCCCGGAAATGTAAGGCTCCGCAGGTTGCAGGTGAGATCATTGCCGGACTGCTGATCGGTCCGAGTCTTCTGAATCTGGTGGAGGCATCCGACTTCCTTTCCGGCATGGCGGAAATCGGTGTGATCATCCTGATGTTTACAGCCGGTCTGGAGACAAACATTTCCGACCTGAAAAAAACCGGCGTGAAGGCGACCATTATCGCCTGTGTCGGTGTGCTGATCCCGCTGATCGCAGGAACCCTGCTTTATATGACCTTCTACGGTTTTTCGGCAGTCGGTACGGAAAGTTTCTACCGTGCGGTCTTCATCGGTACGATCCTGACGGCAACTTCCGTCAGCATCACGGTTCAGACACTGCGCGAAATGGGCAAGCTTTCCGGTGAACTGGGTCAGACCATCATGAGTGCAGCCATTATCGATGACGTCATCGGTATCATCGTGCTTACCGTGGTGATCGGCTTTAAGAAACCGGATTCCGATATCCCGCAGGTTCTGCTCCGGACTGCAGGTTTCTTCCTGCTGGCGGTCGTTCTGGGTATCGTTATCTACCACATGTTCAAATGGTATGACAACCAGCATCCACATACCCGCCGGATCCCGATCCTTGGAATTGCCCTGGCCTTCATGCTTTCCTATGTAGCAGACCGTTACTTCGGTGTTGCTGACATTACGGGAGCCTATGTGGCAGGTGTGATCCTCTGTTCACTCCGGGATTCCGACTACATTACGAAGAAGATGGATATCAATTCCTACATCATTTTCGGTCCCGTGTTCTTCTGCAGTATCGGCCTTTCTACAAATATACGGACCCTTGATACCACGATCCTGTGGTTCTCCCTGGCTTTCGTTGGAGTCGGACTTCTTTCGAAGGTCATCGGATGCGGTCTTACCGCTAGGGCACTGGGATACAAGGGGCGTAATGCACTGAAGGTCGGAGTCGGAATGATGACCCGTGGAGAGGTGGCTCTGATCGTGGCCCAGCGTGGTCTGAAAGCCGATATGCTGGAGCCGGCATATTTTACGGCCGTGATCCTGCTTATCATCGTAAGCTCCATCCTGACCCCTCTGCTTCTGAAGTGGCTCTATGCCAAGGACGGACCGGAGGAGCAAATCACGGAATCAAATACTGCCGGATAAATCACCGGACAGATCACCGGATAGATTACCGAATAGATTACCGGATAAATCATAAAACCGGGAACGACACTGCTGTGCCGTTCCCGGTTCTTTTCATTTCTTTCATTGATCCTCTTCTTTTTGATCCGGTTTCTTCGATCCCGTTTCCCGGATCCTCCGAATCACTTATCGTTTCAGGATACGTATGATGGTTGTTCCGATCGCCAGCGCCGATAATGCAAACGTGGTGACAACACCCCGGACAAAAGGAACGTTATAGCTCATATCCGCATAGCCCGCATTGATATGATAATCCAGAAGCGGAAACAACTGACGCCGCTGATGATCCATCGGAGACATCTCCACACGGGTATTCGTATCGATGATCATTGTCGCCCGGTACTGTCTTCCGTACTGGGGCCAGCGATACGGTATCGTTGACGGATTTCCCGACTTTGCAAAATTCACCCACATTTTCTGAACCATATGGGCGATCTTCGCTTTCCCTTTTCTTCCGGTATAAATGGTTTCATTCAGATTTCCGAAGACATAGGCAAGCTCAACCGCATGACATGCTCCGCGGAATTTCAGGGTTGACGGAACCTTCCAGTAATACATATATCCGTTTCCGCCGTGCTTTCTGTGTTCCTCCAACTGGCGGATCGCCGGAAGACGGAACATCGTCTCATTATAGAATTCCACTATTCTCCAGAGGGGCAGCCCCTTCTGCTGCTTTATGAAATTCCGGGCCGTACTGACCCCGTTCTTGTTCATGCACTTCAGATCATTTTCAAACTTGACGGGCATTCCGAACCGGAACGGAACGATCCCTCCCAGCTCACCGATCCAGTAATTGATCTCATTTGCATTTGTTCCGATCATCATGTCAACATGCTTCGTTTTCCCCTCGGCATACGGCCGGTACGGATCCTCCGGGATCAGAACCCCGTCTCTCTGCGGAAAACAATTGTACATATTGACCTCTTCGTTCACACGCTTCAGGTCGTCCTCGGACAGCGCGAGCAAATCCTTCATTTCCTTTGCACCGCTGGCCTTTAAAAGCCTTTTTGTGAAGTCCTGGCATTCAGCTTTTGAAAATGTAAGTGCCACGGATCCGCTCTGGGCGATCACCCGTCGGAACAATCCTTTCGCTTCCTTCACAAAGGGAAGGATTGAAACGCTTCCTCCTCCGGCTGACTCTCCGAAGATCGTTACACACTCCGGATCTCCGCCAAAGGCTTTCACATTTTCATGGATCCATTTCAGTGCACAGACCTGATCCCAGATCCCCAGATTCGGTGCATCCGGATACGCTTCTCCCCCCGGTACGGATGAAAAATCCACAAAGCCCATAAGGCCTGTCCGGTATCCGACGGTAATAAGGATCACCTCCGGGTGAGCCGTGATCAGATTCTTTCCGTCATACAGCGGATCTGCTGTTCCGCCCCAGCCATAGGATCCTCCATGGAAGAATACCATGACCGGTTTTTTGGGGCTCTTATCTTCCGGTCCTGTCCAGACATTCAGATAAAGGCAATCCTCTCCCTGCGGGTAATAAGAAGCCGTTTCCGTCGGCCACTCCGTCTGGATCGGCGTCTTTCCGTTATAATATGCTTCAAAAATCCTTGTGTCCGGATCCGGCAGCTCGGGCTTCTTCCACCGAAGCTCCCCCACCGGCGGTTTCGCGAACGGAATCCCTCGAAAAGCAATGGTCTTTCCGGCCTTTTTTCCGACAAAGGTACCGTTCTTACATGTTACAGAAAGGTCAGGGTCGGGAACTTCGCTGAGTTCCCGGTTTACCCCATAACTGTTTCTGATCTTCTCCTTCGTGCTCATTTCTTTCTCCTAAACTTGCTGACGATCTTGATAAAGAAGTTCTTCTTATCCTCCAGCTTCGCCTGGATATCAGCATAGGTGATATCCTCCTGGGATGTCTGTGTAACAAGGGACTGTGCTGCTCTTACGTAAATATCCTTAAATGCCTCAATGCTGTTCTGCTCGTAACGGCTTGCAGCATAGTCGATCATAAGAACCAGTCCTTCGGATCCGTCCAGGATCTCCATATCCAGGATCGTCTGGGATGCAGCCTGATTCTGACGGATATCAACGGTCTCGATATTCATTCCGTCCATACCGTTCATATCACGGATATCCTGCTGATACAGAAGGTATGCAGCCTCGCCGCTTCCCACCTGGTTCCTGGTATCCACATAAGGATAGCAGCTATGCTCGATACCCTGCTGAACCTGTGTATGAACATCTGCGAAAATGTCACGCAGTGTCATATCATTTCTGAACCTGAGTCCGATCGGCAGGTCACGGAACAGAAGTCCGACGGTATTCATCATCTGCAGATCCTCACGTCCGTTATAGATCCAGGACAGTTTGATATCATTCTTCTTGTTATAGTTTGCGATCGCCAGTGCCGCAACGGTGATAAAGAATTCATTCCGGCTGATCTTGTATCTGCGTTCCATGGCAGCCATCTGTGCCTGCTCGATTCCGAGTTCGGCGAAGAGCTCACCCATTTCATTCTCACGGGACTCATGATCAACCTTCGGATAACTGGACCACTCAACATGATCATACTTATCTTCGAAATACTTACGGCTTTCCTCGTAGAATGCGGTCTTCTGTGCATCCTCACGCTGCTGCAGCATCAGATAATAGTAGTCCGGTTCCGGCAGCATGCCCATGTAGATCTTTCCTACATTTCCCATGAATACCTTGAGTGATGTTCCGTCGAACAAAGTATGATGCACATCGAAGAACATGTATCCATGCTTTTCGGTCTCAAAGATACGGCAGCGATACAGGCATCCGCCTACGATCTTAAACGGCTGTACCAGTGTATCCTTCAGTGTCTTAAACTCGAACTCACTGATCTTCTCGATCTTGATCTCGCGTTCAACCTCCGGTGTGTAACGCTGTACCAGTTCACCGTCATCATTGAAATGGAAGGTGGTCAGAAGTGCGGAATGGTTCCGGATCACGGTATGCATGGTCTCAACCAGCTTCTCCAGATCGAAGTCATCCTTATCAACCTTCATCATGGAATACAGGTTGTACATGGTGGACATCGGTGTATACAGCTGATAATCAACCATGTAAAGCTGCTCGGCTGTAAGCGGATGATCCTTCTTCAGTGCCTCCGCATTTTTAACATCCGGAGATTCTCCGTCATCATTCGCATGATTTTCTTCATACAGCTTTGCGATCTTCTCCGGTGTTCTTCCACGGAAGATCTCGCTTGCCTGAAGACCCGGCAGCTGACTTTCCACGATCACCTGGATCGATCCGAGGGAGTCACCACCCATCTCATAGAAATCGTCATGGATACCGATCTGGTCAGCCTTCAGTACACGCTCCATGGCTTTACAAAGCTTCTCCTCGATCTCATTTGTAGGTGCTGCATATTCCGTCTTGAAGTTGCTGCTGTCCGGCTTCGGAAGACCCTTCCGGTCCATCTTGCCGTTCGGCTTCAACGGAACTTCATCGATCTTCAGATAGTATGCAGGGATCATGTAGTAAGGAAGACGTTTTGCCAGTTCCTCACGCATCTTATCCGGATCCACCTGAACATCTGCCGTGTAATATGCGCAGAGGTAGCTCTTTCCGTTTTCTTCAAATCCTCTTGCAGCAGCCCAGTCAATATTCAGAACCTGCTTTACCGCAGCTTCGATCTCGGCAGGCTCGATCCGGTTTCCGTTGATCTTGATCATATCGCCGGAACGTCCCAGCAGCACGTAATTTCCGTCTGCTTCCTTCCGCGCCAGATCTCCCGTATGATAGATTCCGTTTACAAATGCCTTTGCGGACTCCTCCGGAAGATTGATATATCCACGTACATACGGATTCTCGAAGCAAAGCTCACCGATCTCTCCGTCGCTTACTTCATTTCCTTCTTCATCGATCAGGGTGATCTTTGTCTCCACCTCAGGTTTTCCGATGGGGCAGGATTCATATGCTTTATCGATCGGGAATACGCCTACTGCGAATCCACTCTCCGAACATGCATAAATGTTGATCAGGTCAAGTTTCTTGTTATAAATATTGTTTGCCGGCTCACTTCCCACAAACAGCATCCGGAGGAACGGACCTGTCTGGCCGCCCAGCATCCGGACATAAGACGGTGTCAGGAAGGTAATGGTGATACGCTTCTCGATGAACATCATCTTCAGTGCCATCGGGTTCTTGATGGTAGCATAGCTGACAACAAACATCTTGGCACCCTGGATACTGAGAACCTCAAGGATAACGATAACGGAAGCCACGAAATTCATCGGTGCAAGAAGAGCAAGACGGTCTTTACCCTTGAACGGATTCTCACCGTTGATACGGATGGACTCAATGGCTCTTTCCAGGTTTCCGTACTCATGAAGAACACCCTTCGGATTTCCGGTGGTTCCGGAGGTATAGATCGCATACGCCGCATCATGCATATCCGGATCCACATGTCCGGGAAGGGTCTGCTCCTTCATTACCTCGTCCCAGTTCTCACCGGAAAGTTCAAACTTGCAGCCGCAATCCTTCCGGATGTAAGCGATACGTTCAGGAGCATAGGTATCTTCCACCAGTGCCCATGCTGCGCCGGCCTTCCATACACCGATCATTGCAACGATCGGCATGATACCGCGCGGAAGATTGATCAGGACAAAATCCTCTTTTCCGACCCCGTTTTTCTTAAGATACGAATATACGCGTCCGGTCATATCATCTAACTGTGCGTATGTAATCCCCTTTGTATGTGTCTCATCATACAGGATCGTTGAATTCGGTGTATCCTTCGTATACTGGTCCAGCAGTTCAATAATTGTCCCCATAGTTTATACCTCCTAAATTTTTCGTAACCTGTCTTTTATTTTACCCTATTTTCCCCTTTTCACACAACTGTTTTTCGCTCTTTTTCACTCTTTTCCAAAGTGTTTTTTCAATAATGTGTAGAAAAAAGACCGGATCCTATGGCCACTCCGATCCGGTCTTTTTCCAAGTTATATTTCCTTTATCAGCATAATAAACCACCGGGCAAAAATCAATGCAGCCGGCACAAGCGGTCGATTATCCGGATAAGCGTTGCGATCCGGCCGGAAAAAGCCCCGTTTTCAAACCGTCGCATGGAATTTCACACCAGGGGAAGGGTCAGCTTACTTCGGTCCCGTCCTGCCATTCCTTATCCTCCGCAAAGCAGTACATCCTCCGGAAATCCTTTTCCGCCAGTCCCTTTGCAAGGACGATTCCGCCGCACTGTCCGGAATACATAAAGCTGTCGCAGCGGGAAAGAAGATAAAGCGCATAGAAATAGTTTACCGTTGCATCGGTAATGAACCTGTCATAGTCTTCTCCCGGATGCCGTTTTCTGTCCACTTCGCTGATGGTAACCGCGTCCCCGAAATCCAAAACCCGATACCGTTCCTGCGCCACCACCTTGATCTTTCCCGGAAACGCTTCTCTCATCTGATCCAGGATATCCTGGTCCTCCGTCGCCAGGAAAATGCCGTCGAATCCATCCGCCTCCATCCATTCCCGGATTTTCGGAATGGCCGTCTCAACCGTAACCGGTCTGGAGACTCCGCTCATTCCGGTGGTAATGTAGTCTGAACCGCGAAGAAGGATGCCGAGCATTTTTTTATCCCCCATGACCGCATCCCCGTACTCCTTCATTTCAGCCACAAAGGACGGTTTCAGGGAATGCATACCGAAATCGAAGGCTCCTTCCCGAAGCATCTTCGTAAAGAGCACGCCGTAATAGTTGGTCAGATAGACGGTATTGGATTCGTCCGAATCCTCCGGTGTCAGCTCCAGTTCGAAATAACCGGATAACAGTTCATCCGTATACCGGCTGCTTCCCGGCCGGATCACGGTCTTAAGCCCGTAATCTTCAAAGAACTGCTTCGCACGTGAATATGTTGTAAGTATACTTCCGATCCCCTCGCTTTTTTTCACAAGCAGTTCCACATACTTTGCCTGTTCGAAGGGAAGGTCCGTCAGCCACTGGAAAATGAAGATATGATGGAAAAATGTAACCGCATCCTGTGTCCCGAAATCAGCCAGGAATCCGGAAGGATAATATTCCTGTACCACATGGATCCGTTTCCCCTCATTCTTCGGCCGCATCATATCCGTTACCGAAAGGCGGTCGGAAACAGGATAGAACCAGAGGATTCTTTCATCCCGGGTAAATATCCTGCAGGATGTCTTCCTGAGCAGGATCCCGGTAAGAACCACGGTATATTCATTTGCCTCTTCCACCCATATCTCATCAATCCCTTTCAGGACGTCCATACACAGCCGGTCCGAGTTTTCATCATACTGAAAATACGGAGGATACATTACCGTATCCCGGAAAAGCGGCGAATCCGGATAAAGAGCACTTGCCTCGGCAAGAGACTGGTTCTCCTTATACTCCAGATCGTACCGGAGCCCGTCTGCTCCTTCCACGTGAAAACGTTTTTCCCCCTTCAGCACATTCTCCAGCGCCTTATGAAATACATCAGCACCGTGCTTTAATGTCCGATAGCTCTGATTTACATCATAGTCTTTGATCAAAAGCATTGCTACTCTCCCGTCTCCCTTTTTAATGCATCTGCAAGTTTCCCGGAGATCACATCCGGGTATTTCTTTTGCAGACGTTCAAATCCTTCTACCATTTCCTTCAAAGTTGAAAAACCGCTGATGACCGCATCGGAAAAGAAGAATGGTTTCTCCCTGTCCTCAAGCCGCGCTTCACACTGGAAAACGATCCGGACTTCAGGTTCGGCTGCGATCTTTTTCATTATCTCCGGGCCCACATCAATGAGCTTCAGCTGGCAGGAATACTTCAGTTCTGCCGGATCATTCAGATCCCGGGATTCCACCGGATCCGCCTCCTCCGCATAAATGCTGTAAGGCCAGCGTTCCTCGGCAGCCGTTGTGAGTGTTGTCATTCCGGACCAGCGGTTATTGATCTCCAGGATATACCACCGGTCTTTCACCCAGAAGAGATCGATCTGCATGATGCCTGAAAAGTCCATCAGTTCCGCAAGCCGGCGAAGCTCCTCCCGGAGTTCTCCGATCTTTTTATCTTCATCCAGGACCGGACCGTACTTCAGTGTATCCGAACTGAGCGGATCACTGACCGTTGCCTCTCCGGCACGGAACAGGCGATAGGGAGGAGAAATCACGTAGTTCCCCTTGTTCCCATGAACCTCAGCGCCGTACTCTTCCCCCTGTAAAAACTCCTGGATCACCAGATCCCCCGGATACAGGTCCGAAAGCAGATATTCCAGGATCTCCTCCTGCGTCCTGAGCACCTTCACTCCGGAGGAGGACGCCTCATTCGTACTCTTTACCACAACCGGGGTGCCCAGCCGTTTTACGGCCTGAAGGATGTGTTCCTGATAAATATTTCCATAGGTCGTTTTTTCGAATTTATTGGACCGGAACAGTTCATGACTGAGATATACCGTTTCCGGCGTTTTGAATCCATGTGCCTTAAGGAACCGGAAGGTTCTTCCCTTATCAAAACAGTCAATTGCCGTTTCCACGGGATAGCAGATGGTTTCGATCCCGCTGCTGCGCAGTACTTCTGCGATCTCGGCATCCCGGATACCGTTCCAGTCAAACCCTCCGGCCGGTCCGGGCATGGCCACCGCCAGATCCGGCTGCTCCTTCCTGATCGCCTCCACAAATTCCGGAAGCATGGCATCCATCGGAAGTGTTACCAGTTTCACCTTCTCCGGTATACTTACCGGTTCTCCGTCCAGAATATCCAGAAAATATCTGCCGT
>CADBOV010000045.1 GCA_902796385.1 uncultured Lachnospiraceae bacterium | reverse complement strand
TTTGCAGGGATTTTCTTCTACTTCGTTTCGAATCTGTTTTCCACGCTCCTGCATTGCAGGTTCGCCGGAAAACATAATCCGAAGCATGACAAGGATTACGTGATCATTCTCGGATGCGGCATCCGCGATGACGGGACTCTGTATCCCCTCCTGAAGGGAAGAGCCGACCGCGCCATCAGATTCTACCGTGAACAGCTGGAAGCCACCGGCAAAGCCCTGATCCTTGTTCCGTCCGGCGGGCAGGGACCGGATGAATGTAATGACCGGCTATGCCGGTCATTTCGCAGTTCTCTGAGATAGTAAAAGCCCCGCTTTTTTGCGGGGCTTTGAACTATCTCTTTGAGAACCTGTGGAGGGCGTGAAGAAAACGTGCCTGTGGCACGTTTTTAGCCCGACGAGCGCGTGGCTATGCCTAAGCGCTCCACAAGCCCAACGGGCTTGTGGCATAAAAAGAAGAACCCGCAAAAAGCGGGTTCTCCTTTTATGCAACTATCTCTTTGAGAACTGCGGTGCACGACGTGCAGCCTTGAGTCCGTATTTCTTTCTTTCTTTCATTCTCGGATCTCTTGTAAGGTATCCTGCCTTCTTGAGAGCCGGACGATATTCTTCACTTGCTTCGTTCAGAGCTCTTGCAATACCGTGACGGATTGCACCGGCCTGTCCTGTATAACCACCACCGTATACATTTACAAGTACATCAAACTTACCGTCTGTACCTGTTACAGTAAGCGGCTGACGAACGATAACTTTCAGTGTATCAAGTCCGAAGTACTCGTCGATGTCTTTCTTATTGATTGTGATCTTGCCGGTTCCCGGTGTTACATAAACGCGGGCAACACTGCTTTTTCTTCTACCTGTTCCGTAAAATCTTGTAGACTTTGCCATTACCTTTTCCTCCTACTCTTAATACTTGATCTCGAGCGCTTCCGGCTTCTGAGCTGCCTGCTTATGCTCCGGTCCTGCATATACGAAAAGCTTCTTGTACATCTGTCTTCCAAGAGGTCCCTTCGGGAGCATACCCTTTACTGCATGCTCTACTACAGCTTCCGGCTTCTTCTCAAGCATTTCCTTCAGAGTCTTAGACTTCAGTCCGCCGACATAATCGGAATGGCTATAATAAATCTTCTCATTCATCTTGTTACCGGTAACCTTGATCTTGTCAGCATTGACAACGATCACATAATCACCTGTGTCGATGTGCGGGGTGTAAATCGGCTTGTTCTTACCACGCAGCACCTTTGCTACCTCACTTGCGAGGCGGCCTAATGTATGTCCTGTAGCGTCAACTACATACCACTTTCTTTCGATCGTCGATGGGCTTGCCATAAAGCTCTTCATCGCATCTTCCTCCTTAATTTTTCACTTTTAAAATGGATCGCCGTCCAAATGACCGGGGCTAACGATCATCAAAACAGCATCTCTCGAATATCCTGCATCCGCTTCCGTTTGAATAAGGAAATGTCCGAAACCCTATCTTTGAAAGTTTCCGCAGATCAAACCTGCAAGGACGATTTAAATCCTCTCGTTCCGGGGCATGGCACGAGCAGTCTTTTCCACCGTCACAGATAAACATTCTATAACACGTTTCCCCGTGTGTCAAGCCTTTTTTCCATAATCCGCATTTCCGCAGGGTCTAAGTCTACAATCCGTAGAACATGGCGAAACCGGCAAGCGCCGCCGCAATACCGATTCCTAGTCCCAGGAACACCCAGAGCACTCCGCCCTCTTTCTTATTTCCCGAAACCCTGGCCTGATAATCCTTGAAAATAGTCATCTGCTGCATTTCATCCAGTATCCGGATCTGCCGTTCCGTCAGCTCATCCGTGTTGGCCATCTCATCTCCGCCTCCGACCCGGTCCAGGCCCTCCGTCCGGATCCGTTCCTCAAAAGCATCATGCTTCCCGATCTCCGTACGCAGGAAATGTTCCTCCTCCGCAAAGCTTACGATCTGATTGCTTTCACGGTAATTGCTGAATGTCATCGGATTGTTCAGAACCGTATAACGGAACTCACAATTGACCACTGTTCGCACAGACGGCGGGAAGAAGAAAAACATACTTGCAAAGATCATCGGGAAAAATGCGATCTTCAGTATCAGATAAAAGAATGCAAAGGCTCCGGATATGGTTGAAAGATTCATGAAAAGATCCGTCAGGAGCCACATTCCTATCGGAATTCCCGCACCATAAACAAGCGCGGTAATGATGGCATTTCTCCGTTCCTTCGCTATGGCTTTTTTCCGGACCGGGATCTGGGACAGCTGGTAAACATACTGGTCCTTGGTAAAATCCATCTTTGCCTTCAGATTGTGAAATGCATCGCTGTAGCCTGCATCCGCCATGGATCTCCAATCCACATTTGCATTCCGGTTCATCCCCGGCACATATCCCTGTACCGGAGGAGCATTCTTACCACTGACCGAATCTTCAATTTCTTCGAGTGTTTTCTCTTCCTCTTCCGGCTTTACAAGTTCATACGGCATACCTCATCCCCCTTATCGTACCCCGTTTTCATGCCATGTCTCATCTCTGTCAGATCGACATCCTGATTCCTGCAAATACCGCGATCAAAAGCAGCATTCCGAACAGGATTCCGAATCCGAGTGTTACCCACTCGTAACCGGCATTTACTCTCTTTTCACCTACTCTTGCCTGGCAGTCCTTGAAGGTGGATAACTCCCGCATTTCCTCAAGGGTCTCCGCCTGCTTCTCCGTCATCTCATCCAGGAAAACGAAGAACTCTCCTCCACCGACCTGGTCCAGTCCTTCCTTTTCGATCCGTTCGTTAAATGCCTTGATCTTCTTTATCTCATGCCTGAGGAAATGTTGTTCCTCCGCAAATGTAACCACATGCTCCTTCTCCCTGTAATTCGCATACCGGTTGGGATTATTCAGCACCGCGCTCCGGAACTGACAGTTTGCCAGATCCCTGGCAGCCGCAGGCAGAAGAAAGAATTCACTGAGGATCACCACAGGAACATCCACGATCTTGAATATCTTATAAATTGTATCCACCACATCATTGCCGACCGCATATCCGCCGAGGAAAACGGTGATCAGGAAGAAGGAAGCCGGGATCACCACGGCGAATTTCAGTACATTCCACCAGGCACGTCTCTTCTCCTTCTTCAGCTCCTGCTGATGCAGCGGAACACGTTCCAGCTGATCGCGATACAGCTGAAATGTATGGTCGAGCTTTTTCTTCAGATCCCGGAATGTATCACTGTATCCGGAATCTGCTTCTCCGACCCAGTCATCTTCCTTTTGTTTTGCCCATTCCGGCGGATCCCAGTCCCGGCGATCCTTCGGATTTTGTTTTTTTGACGCAGTCAGTTCTTCTGTCTGCACAAGTTCATACGCCATGCGCTCCCCCTTCCGCAAGCCTTATGAATCAATCGGCACGCTGGTCATTATCATCATCGTCATCCAGGAACAGGATCTTTACCAGTGTCAGTCCCTGCGGTTCTGCCGTGGGACCTGCCTGGCTCCGGTCACATGCATCCAGGATTCGTTTCATGTCATCTGTTTTCCGAAGTCCCATCCCGATCTCCATCAGGGTTCCGGCAATGATCCGGACCATATTGTACAGGAAACCGGTTCCCCGCACGCGGATCAGAACGATGCGCGGATCCTCCGGATCCCGCTCCACGGTAAGTCCCGTAATGGTACGGACTGTGGTTGTTGCCTGACTTCCCGAAGAACAGAAGCTTGCAAAATCATGTGTCCCGATCAGATAATCCGCCGCTTTCTGCATTCGTTCCGTATTCAGTTCGTAGTAGCAGAATTTGGAATAAAGACGTTCCTTCGGATTTGCAAATGTATGATTCCAGATCCTGTATTCATACGTCTTTACCGAATTACAGTGCCGCGGATGAAAATCCGGTGCCACCTCCTCCGAAGCTATGATCCGGATATCCTCCGGAAGCCTGGTATTCATGGCAAAGGAAATCTTTTCTGCGGGAATGCGGGTTTCCGTATCGAAAACTGCCACATTTCCAAGGGCATGTACCCCGGAGTCCGTACGGCTTGCACCGACCACCTGGATCTCTTCTCCCAGAAGCTGTGACAGCTCGCGGTTCAGTACCTCTTCGATGGTCAGACCGTTCGGCTGCAGCTGCCAGCCACAGTAATTTGTTCCGTCATATGCTACTGTGAGTCTGATTCGTTTCAAGCCCCGTCCTCCTTTTCTTCACTTCTGTTTTCTTTTCCGAAATTACAGGAAGATCCTCAGCAGGATCATCCCGAATGTATAGATCATCAATCCGGCCGCAAATCCCTTATCCCACTTATTCAGGACAAGCGGAAACATCCGTGTACGCTTTACTCCCGCATTGTATCCGCGAAGATCCATGGCATCCGCCAGCTTTCCGGCATGACGGAGCGTTCCCCGGAACAGGGGGATCATAAGCGGGATACGGTTCTTCAGCCTTTGAAGGATCGTTCCTTCCTCATATATCACACCGCGGGATTTTGAAGCCACCTCAAGCCGCTTCGTCTCCCGGCCGATCTCCGGCAAAAAGTCAAATGCGATGGCAAGTGACATGGCCGCGCCTTCACTGATCGGGAATCCTTCCCGGAGTCCGTCCAGCAGGTCATAGGGTACTGTCGTCTTTGTGATCAGCACGGAACAAAGAACCATCAGCGTCAGCCTCCAGAAGCTGATCATGGCCGCAGGAATGCTTATCCAAAACATACTGAATAATGTGGTCACTGTCAATAGGAACAATGCCCCACGCGCGGAACGAAGAAGCCCCACCAGCGAACATCCGGACATTCCCCAGAGTACGATCCATACAAATGTAGCAATCCCCAGCATCAGGGGATGCGGTGAAAGAAGCAGAAGTATGGAATAGATCAGAAGGAAATACAGCTTCAGCCGCGGGTCCATCCTTCTCAGGATCCCCGTCCCGGCCACATACTGTCCCTGCCGGAGTTTACTCGTCATTTCATCCTGCGGGCCCACAGCTTTCTTTTTCCTTCCGGGTCTTTTTCGTTTTACTTTTTCGACCGGTTCGGTCTCCGGCTCTTCCATCTTGAATGCAGTCGGTGTTTCCGCCTTTCCGACCGTCTCCGGTTCCTTCTTCTCTTCCGTTATTTTCTCTTCTGCTACCACCGGATGCGATGTGATCAGCACTGCGTGGTCGGAGTTTACATAACTTTGTATCATTCTCCGGATCCGTTCCTGTGATTCCGGATCCAGCCCTGCAAATGGTTCATCCAGTATAAGAATCTCCGGCCGAAGCGCCAGAACACCGGCTATAGCCACCAGCCTTTGTTCTCCGCCCGATAATGTATCCGGACGCCGGTTCCACAGCAGCTTCGATACCCCGAGAATGTGAAGCGCCTCTTCCGCATCTTTTTCTGCCGTTTCCGGTGCTCTTCCTGCCTGAAGGGATCCGTACATCACATCCTGAAGTACGGTCGACGCAAACAGCTGATCCTCCGGCTGCTGCATCACATATCCGGCGAACCTCCGAACCTTCGACATTGACGGAAGATTCTTCACACGGAGAAATCCGTTCTCTTTTCTTCTTCCTGCACGGGGAAGCTCGATCCCGCCTACCGTGATCTGTCCGGAGTTTGCCTTAAGTATTCCGTTGAGCAGTTTACATAAGGTGCTCTTTCCACTTCCTACGTTTCCGCATAATTCGTAATATCCACCTCTCCGGATTTCCGCAGAAAAATGAGCCAGGACCTGATTCTTCCCGTACCGGAAGGATACATCCTTCAGTGATGCGAGGACCTCACTCTCCTCCGGTTCATTATGAACAATCCAGTCAAGCCCGTCGGCCCCTGTCTTACCGGATTTACCGGTTTTACCGGTTTTGGCGGAATGAAAGGTTCTGTCGGATTCACCGGTTCCGTCAGGCGTTCCGGTTTCCTCCCCCGCATGCTCCTTCTCAGCAAACAGTTCCTTTACTTTACTCTCCTTCAGCTGTCCGTTTTTCAGACGAAGAACCCGGTCCATTTTCCGGAGCACCTCCGGATCATGGCTGATCAGAAGGACTGTCTGTCCGTTTCTTTTTGCCAGGCGGAGCAGGAGTTTCAGGGTCTCCCTTCGTTCTGCCTGTCCCAGCATGGAAAAAGGCTCATCCAGAAGAAGCAGTTCCGAACGCAGCATCAGCACCGAAGTAAGTGCGGCTCTCTGCTGCTGTCCGCCACTGAGGAAGGGAAATTCCATATGTTCAGGTACATCGGAAAGCAGCCGGCCTTTGAGTCCTTCCCAGCGCTTCTGTATGGTTTCGGAAGCGACCGCCTGATTCTCCGGACCAAACGCAGCATCCTGCATCAGTCCCGAGAACACCATGGTATCTTCCGGGTTCTGGCATACCATACCGATCCTTCGATGCAGTTTCTCCAGATCACGGGCATGGAACGGGTCCAGACCGTCCATGACGATCTCGCCCATGGTTTCCGTACGATTCAGGCCGGCCAGATAGCGGAACATTTCCGTCTTACCTGCCCCGTTGGGGCCGGTGATCCCTACCAGCTCCCCTGCACGGATCTCACAGCTGAGACTGCTGTCAGGTACATGATGAAGTTGTAATTCTTTAATCTTGATCCCCAGACCCATACAATACTCCAGATAATAAAGAATTCCAAACCAACATACGATTCCGAAATCTCTCGCGATTCTAAATCCGTGTCATACTCAAATGTGAAAAAAGGGGATACCGTTTTCACGATATCCCCTGAGAAAACCTCTTGATTAAACAAGCTCCAGGAAAACTTCCAAAGCACCGTCGCCTTTTCTCTGACCGATCTTCACGATACGTGTATAACCACCGTTACGGCCTGCATATTTTGCTCCAAGTTCTGTGAAAAGCTTCTCTGTCAGATCAACCTTCTTGGTTGCCTTCTTCTTACCTGCTGCTTCTGTCGGAACTTCAACAATCGGGTAAAGAACCTTCAGCATCTCACGACGTGCGTGAAGTCTGGACGGAAGATCCTTCTTTACTGTCTTCTCTACCTCATCGTAAACAGTAACCTTCTTACCGTCTACAACTTCCTTCATACGCTTGCCGTCCTTGTCCTTGCGGGCAACCTTAGCTGTTACCTTAACCTCTTCGAAGTTATCCTTTTCCTTAACGCCCATGGTGATCAGCTTCTCTGCGATCTTACGAACTTCCTTGGCTCTTGCCTCGGTTGTACGGATCTTTCCGTGATAGATCAGCTGTGTTACCTGGCTGCGAAGTAATGCTTTTCTCTGGTCGCTCTTCTTACCGAGCTTTCTGTACATTGCCATTTTTTATCCTCCTTACCCGTGGTTCGGGTCTTCGCCTTGCGTACTGATCATCCTTCCGCTTAGGCGGTGATTTTACTCCTCTCCTGTATTGAGAGAGAGTCCTAATTCTTTCAGCTTGCCAAGTACTTCCTCGAGAGACTTGCGGCCCAGATTACGAACCTTCATCATGTCCTCAGGAGTCTTATCGCAAAGCTCTTTCACAGTATTGATTCCTGCTCTCTTCAGGCAGTTGTAGGAACGAACGGAAAGCTCCAGCTCGTCGATGGACATGGTCACTGCGCGATCCTTGTCCTCTTCTTCC
>CADBOV010000044.1 GCA_902796385.1 uncultured Lachnospiraceae bacterium | reverse complement strand
TGGTATCGTTGGGCATGTTATTTGCCTTTGCCTTTGCGATCACAGCACGAAGCTTGGAATTGTTGGCAGGATCCGGTCCGCCTTCCTTTACGGCTACCGCGATCTCACGGCCGATGATGGTAAAGATCTTACCCTTAGCCGCATCGTTCTTCTCTTTCTTATGCTTGATGTTCGCGAATTTGGAATGTCCTGACATTTTCGTACCTCTTTCTTTTCTATTCTCTTTATATTTTGATCCTCTGCTCTAAATCATTCCGCATCCTTCGGAAGCGGCAGGATTTTTACTCTCTGGATAACCTGATCCCGGATGACAAGCGGAAGGAATTTGTATCCGCTGTACTCGATCTCGATCTTTTCCCCTTCCTTCGGAAGGCGTCCCAGCTTGTAGAGCAGGAATCCGTTTAACGTTTCTATTTCCGTATCCGGAATGTCCATATCCGGCAGGATTTCTCTCAGGTCGTTCAGTGAAATGAGCCCGTCCACCACATATCCGGCATCTGCCGTTCTGCGTGCTTCCATCGACTCTTCATCATGCTCATCCTGGATATTTCCGACGATCTCCTCGATGATATCCTCCAGAGTCACGATCCCGTCCGTCTGGCCGTATTCATCGACCACAACGGCAATGTGGATCTTCTCCTTCTGCATCTTCCGCATCAGCTTGGAAATGTCATAGGTTGGCGGAATAAAGATCGGATCCTCCATCAGCTTTTCGCAGGATTCGGATCCCTGTCCGTCCAGATATGCGGCCATCAGATCCTTCAGAAGTACAATGCCCCGGATATTATCGATCTCCTCTTCATATACGGGAAATCTGGAGAAGCTGCTGTCCAGCCCCACCCGAAGCGCTTCCTCCACCGAAGTTTCCATCGGGAAAGCGAAGATCTTCTTCCGGGCTGTCATGATATCATGGGCATCCTTATCATCAAAATCGAAAATGTTCGAGATCATTTCGGCTTCCTCCTCATGGATAAAGCCCTGATCCTGTCCTTCCTCGACCATGGATAATATCTCTTCCTCTACCTCTGCCTCATCTTTTTTCTTAAACATAGAACTCCTTATTATCTCAGATAATTGATCTCACCGATCACCGTTTCATCCTGTATATAAACCCGCGGAACACGCCGCGCGATATTGCAGACCAGCTCATAATTAAAGCTGTTGGCGGGAGCAGCAACTTCTTCTACCGAAATCCGCTGATCCCCGTCGCTTCCGAACAGGATGACCTCATCTCCCACCTTTGCCTCCGGGATATGTGTCACATCGACCATAAACTGGTCCATGCAGACTCTTCCCAGGATCGGTGCGTACTCCCCGCGGATCAGCACCCGTCCGGTTCCGGACTGTGCTCTCGGATAACCGTCTGCATAGCCGGCAGACACGGTTGCCACCCGGGTTTCCCGGTTCGTTATAAATGTATGTCCGTAGCTGATCCCGCTTCCTGCAGGAAGTGTTTTCACATGGGTAATGTGGCTGACCAGCTGCATGGCAGGTGTGATCCGAACCGATTTATCAACCTCCTCGGACGGATACAGACCGTATATTACTATACCAAGCCGCATCATGTCAAACCCTTTTGAATGAAGCTCCATCGCACCGGCGCTGTTGTCAATGTGACGGATTCCCAGGTCATGTCCCTTCTTCTCCAGTGCATCCACAAAGCCGGAAAACAACTCATACTGACGCATGGCGGAGGTTTTATCATATTCATCTGCTTTTGCAGAATGTGTAAAGATCCCTTCCACGGAAAGCCCCGGCATGGAGAACAACTCTTCCGCCTGCCGGATCCCATCTTCATCCGTCAGGAACCCGATGCGGTGCATTCCCGAATCAACCTTGATATGCACTCTTGCCTTCTTCCCCGCTTTCTCCGCGAACCGGGAAAGGGTCCTGCATTTCTCCACATCATAGACCGCCTGGGTGATATCATACTCCAGAAGATCCGGATATTCCGTTTCATCCGTATATCCCAGGATCAGGATCGGCTTTGTCACACCGCTCTTCCTGAGTTCCACGGCTTCATCGATCTCCGCCACTCCGAAATAATCCGCCAGATCATCCAGCTTCTCCGCCAGAACAGCGGATCCGTGTCCGTATGCATCTGCTTTGATCACAAGAAGCGTTTTTCTGTCCGGAGGATTCAGCGCCTGAACGGTTGTGATATTCTTCCGGATCGCATCCAGATCGATTCTTGCCTCTACTCTGTGATAAGGTTTTACAGGTTTCATTTATCATGTCCTTCTTTCTTCTGCTCTGATAACTCTGCCACCCGGGTGGCAGACGTACGGATCAGGGTTTTACCCGGATTGCCGGGCGTACCGACGTATTCGTACGGATCACGGTTATTCCCGGATTGCCGGGCGAACCGCCGTATTCGCACGGGTTACGGTTTTACCCAGATTGCCGGGCGAACCGCTACATTTGTACGGGTGGAACGGATTCCTCCGTCGAGCAGTCTTCCGTCATAATTCGTGAATACGGTGGAGTCTGTTGTAACTCCTGCGGTTCTGAGCCACCACCAGCAGTTTCCGTATCCCCAGTCGCTGGTATACATGGTATGTGTCCATGCTCCGCGCCACTTTGCATATGCAGTGGGCTGGCAGGCTCTCGCCTTTGAAACTCCGATGGTATTTCCGGAGAAATACTTTTTCGCCTCACTCATGCTGAGGCAGAAAACCTTATCCTTCGTACTGCTTCCGCTGCTGGTTCCGTAGTTCGGATTCTTTTCCGCCGCAACGGTAAATGCAGTGATCTTCGTTCTTTCTGTCTGGCTGAATGCATTCTTATAAAATGAATCATTAAGCCAGGTCCGGAGTGTGGAATTATTCCATGTGGCGGTTCCGCTTGAATTAAATGCAACGCAGTCCAGCGCATACTTACTGAGCAGCAGCTTTGCTCCGTTCTTCTGGTCCAGTACGATCCATTCCACGGCAGTCTTCTTCGTATTACTCTTCTCCTGCATATAGGATCCGAAAAGCACCGTTTCACCGATCTTTGCGGATGACAGACTGACCGGGGTTGAACTCTTCTTTGTAACCTCGGCTCCGGTTGAATCAAAGGTATACTTGGTTCCGTCAATGGTATATTCACCGGTCACCATCTTCCCGTCGGATTTCAGATAATAACGTTTTCCGCCGGTCGTAAGCCATCCGGTTACCATGGCACCGTTCTTCTCAAAGTAGTACCAGTCTCCTCCGATCTTCTTCCATCCGGTCACCATGGCGCCGCTTGCAGCCAGATAATAGGTCTTCCCTCCCAGCTTCTTCCATCCGGTTGCCATATATCCTGTTTTTTCGAAATAATACCATTTCCCGTCGATCTGCTGCCACTTACTCGTGGAACGGGTACCGTCCGCATTCTTGTACCAGTATCCGTTGCTGTCATGCATCCATTTCCCGTCTGCCGCTTCAGCGCGGAAATGAAACTGCATCAACACGAACATGAAGCAAAGAAATAAGCATATCGTTTTCGTCGTTCTTTTACGCATAGTCCGTCTCCTCTACTTTGTAACCATCATTGCCTCCGGGAGCGCGGCGATCAGATCTCTTGCGATCATGCCGTAACTTCCCGTTTTCTCTTTTGCCAGGTCTCCGGCAATCCCATGAAGATATACGCCCAGACATGCGGCCTTCTCCGCCTCCAGGCCCTGTGCCGCAAGTCCCGCGATCACACCGGTCAGTACATCTCCGCTTCCGCCCTTGGCCATTGCATCATTTCCTGAGGAATTCAGGAAATACATTTCCCTTTTATCATCTCCGAAGGAACCTCCGGCCGATACCACCGTGCAGGCGTCCTTAAGGACTGTGACCGCACCGTATTTCTCCGACACTTCCTTCACTGCCCGGAACCGTTCCTTCTTCAATCTGTCTACCGCATCCCTGCCGGGACGGAGCATCCCTTCCCGAAGCCTCGTCATTTCCAGCATATGCGGTGTTAAAATCCTTCCGGACTTCTTCGCAGCACCCTTTCCTGAAGTCCCGGCCGCATCATACCCGGCAGCATTCCCGCCGGCGTCAATCTCCTCCCCGGTATCCCGGATGAATTCCGGATGCACCGACAGGATGTTGATGGCGTCTGCATCTATGATCAGGGTTCCGCCCGCACCGGAAACGGTTGTCTTTGTCAGCCACACAGCCATCTCCGACTGTCCCAGCCCCGGTCCGAGGATCGTAACCCTCGACTTTTCCAGAACCGAAGGAAATGTTTCACGGAAGTTTTCATCCTCATCATCATAGGTTAAAAGCACCGCTTCCGGAAGCATCTTCTGAAGTGCCGGCCGGTTGCTCTTATGTGTCACGATCTTCACAAGACCGCATCCCGTCCGGTATGCCGCTTCAGCCGCAAGGAATGCTGCTCCGCTCATATCCTTCGAGCCTGCGATCAGAAGAACATTTCCGAAGCTTCCTTTATTCCCGTCCGGGCTTCTCTTCGGAAGAAGCTTCGGGATATCCTCCGCATCATAGGAAAAATATCCGGTTTCAGCCTGAAATGCATCCGGCAGGTAGAATCCGATCTCTTTTGTTTTTACTGTTCCGCAGTATGCCTTTGCAAACCGCATCCCGGTCTTTTCGTATCCGAAGGTCACGGTGATGTCTGCCCGTACCGCTGTTCCCAGCACCTCTCCGGTTTCGGAGGAAATGCCCGTAGGGATGTCCACCGATAAGATCTTTGCTCCGGCCTGCCCTGCAGCAAGGATTGCAAGAACCGCGGATTTCTGGATTCCCGTAACCTCCCGTGTCAGACCCACACCGAAGATCGCATCCACTATCATATCATATCCGGCAAAACATTTCATCTGCTCCGGAGTATCCTGAAACGGAATAAACCGCACGCCTGCCTTCTCCGCCAGTTCTACCTGCTTTTGATAAGCCTCCGTCTGACGTGGGATCCCGTTTATGGCACAGACCTCCGCCCGGTAACCTCTCTGTTTCAGGATCCTGGCTGCGGCGATGCCGTCTCCCCCGTTATTTCCGCTTTCCGCAACGACGAGGATCTTCTCCTTTTCCCGATCCCCGATCTGATCCCGGACTTCCTCCGCAACTGCAAGAGATGCCCGCTCCATCAGCACCAGCTGCGGGACGCCCACCTCTTCGATCGTATAGCGGTCGATCAGCGCCGCCTGTTGTCCGGTTACCAAATAATGCATATTCTGTCCTTTCTTACTCGCCCAGATCCCTGACCGACAGTTCTTCCAAAGACACATCCAGGTTGTCATCCACAGTCACCTGGTAAAGATGATCCCGGTTTCCCGCAATGGGAGACCGCTCCTCTATGGTCATTTTCGTATGACCTGCCTTCTGTCCCCGGAACGTAAATGTTATGTCGAAGCTGCTTCCTTCCATCTCGGCATGATCCGGATTCCCGTATGTCTTCTCCTTATTGTATGATACGATGGAGTCATCTTCAAGTACCACCGTATAGTCCGGTCCGCCTCCGTCAAAGGAATCAAAGGTCAGCTTTGTTTCTTCCTTTTTCTTCTTTCCGTCTTCCACTACTATCTCTCCTGTCCAGTCGATTATACCACCAAATTCATAAATGTTGGTATATCCCGTTTTTGCGAGTTTTTCGGCCGCTTCTTTACTCCTTCTTCCGCTCCTGCAGTATACCAGGATGATCTGTGAAAGATCCGGAAGCGCTTTCGGCTGCTGGTTTTCAAAAATGTATTCGTTCGGAACGAGGATTGCTCCGGGAATATGCCCCTGATCATATTCATCCTTTCTTCTGACATCCAGGATGATATGGCCGTCGTCCCGTTTCATCATTTCCTTCGCCTTTTCCTGGGATATACTTTTATATCCATTCCCGTCATCTTCCTCCGTGTCCTTTTCCGTGCTCTTCCCGGTGTTTTCCTCCGTGCTCTTCCCGGTACTTTCTTCCGTACTATTCCCGGTGCTTTCTTCCGTACTCCTTCCGGTATCCTTCCCGCTGCCTGCGGTTACATTTTCATCCCTGTTCTTTTCGGATCCGCAGCCGGCTGTAAGAAGGAGCATCAGACAGGCCGCAAGAAATGCGCCTCTTTTTATTTTTTCTTTTCGCATGACAAATCTCCTCTCTTACAGACTGTTCAAAAGGCCCTCCAGCCCTTCTTCCTCATAGATCCTTTTATAATACTTCACTTCTTCCCGGATCATTTCGTCGATCACCTGCATTCCCAGCAGTTCCACCGGCGCCTTATCATCCGTCATGATATGGTCCCCGGCATTATATTTCACAAATCCGCTGTTCACGGTCTTCATCATGCCGGCCAGTTCCTCATCCTTTTCCAGTGCTGTATTCTGTGTGAAACGGTCCAGCATACCGGGTTTCATGGATGCAAAAAGCTCCCGGTTTGTGGATCCCGTCACATCCACGGTAACCACCTCCGGAAAGACCGAAGCTATGGTATCCGCCAGATAATCCGTGATCTTTGCTTCCTTATTCTTCTCCGGATCATCCGAATCCGTACCGCGCATATTCATATTTACAACCATCACCCCGTCTTCCCGGAGATGGTCCCGTACCATGGAAAAGAACTCCGTCGTGGACATCTGGAACGGAATGGTAATATCCTGATATGCATCCACCATGATCACATCATACTTTCCGTCCGCCGTACCGAATTCCCCGTCCTTCTTCCAGTGATCCGAAGAAAGCGCCGCCAGATATGCACGGCCGTCATAGGTTGCAACCGGCACATCCTCCGGCAGTTCAAAATAGGTATGCGCCAGATCCGTGATCTTCTGGTCGATCTCAACTCCCTCGATGTACATTTCACCGAAATATCTTCTGCACTGGGTTGCATAGGTTCCCGTGCCCATCCCGAGGATCAGCACATCCAGCGGCCGGTCCTTCTGATAGATTCCCGTCATATAAGGTGCTGCCATGGCGTAGTCATAATACATGCCGGTCAGTTCCTTCTCCTTCCGGTAAACGGACTGTACACCGAAAAGCACATTCGTGGAAAGGATGATCTCCCGGTCATTCTCCCGCACCTGCAGATAATTATAAACGGACTCGTCCTCGGCCGTAAGATGCTTCTGCCAGAATGCAAAGCTTCCGTTATGCCCGAATATACAGCAGAGAACGAAGATCACCATGGCCACCGGCACCTTCTTAACAAAGGTCTTACTTGCCACAAAATAAACAATGGCCAGCACCAGAAGGATTCCGGCGAAGATCAGAAATGTGACCGAGGTTCCCACCGCAGGGATACTGATGAACGTCGGTACAAATGTACCGATGATGCTTCCGATGGTATTGGATGCGTTCAGCATTCCTACTACTTTTCCGCTGTCATCCAGACTGTCCATCGTATATTTAACCAGGGAGGGTGTCACGGTTCCCAGAAGAAAAAGCGGGAACACAAAGATCACCATGCAGGCTGCAAATGCCGCGATCACAAGGAAGTTCGTATCGATGGCAAAGACCAGAAGTCCGGAAATACCGAGAATGATATACTTTCCCAGGACCGGGATCAGGGCGATCCATATTGCCGCAAAAATGATCCTTCCGTACAGCCGGTCCGGATTCGGATTCTTATCCACCTTCCGTCCACCGTAGATATTTCCCAGCGCCATAGCGATCATAATGGTACCGATGATGATGGTCCAAACGATCTGGGACGAACTGAAATAGGGTGCCAGAAGTCTGCTTGCCCCGAGTTCCACTGCCATAACCGACATTCCTGCAAAAAACTCCGTAAGATAAAGATATATCTTATTTTTCAGGATCGGTCTGTCTGCCGCTGTCACCGCTTTCTTTTCTTTTGTACTGCTCATAAAACCCTGTAACTCCTTGTTGATCTTTTATAATCCTATATTTATTGTTCTTTTTTCTCAGCTTCCGCCCGGCTTATTTCAGCCCATTCTTTCCGGAAGGCACTTGGCGAGGTATCAAAGAATTTCCGGAAGGTTTCCGCCATATAACTTACTCCGCCGAAGCCCGTGGCCTCCGCGATCTCCGTAAGCGACATGGACGTGGACCGAAGATATTCCGCCACCTTTCTGCACCGGAAATGTGACAGATAACTGATCGGCGACTCCTCCACATATTGCTGAAACAGGCTGTTGCAGAGAGACTTGCTGATATGCGCGCTGTCCGCGATCTCCTCCAGCTTCACCTTTTCCTTATAATGCTCGGAAATATAATACAGCATATTCTTTACGAGCTGCATCTTCGGATCGGCGATCGCTTCCTCCCCTTCCGGCATACGCTGACGGATCTTCTTCCGCACAATATCCCAGATCCGGAACAGTCTCATCGTCACCTCAAAGCAGTCCATCCGGATATCAGGGAGCTCCGACAGCAGATTCCGGATCATCTCATTGTATTCATTATACCCCCGAAACAGGATATATGGAATCTCAGGATTATCGATGATAGGACGGACCGCCTGCATTTCCACCAGAACCGATGACATCAGGATCCCCGGATGCACCACAAAGATCACATATCGCGCCACCTCTTCTTCCGTCGCGATGCTGTAATGGATCTGGTTGGAATTCACCATTATGGTATCGCCTTCGTTTAGAAGGATGATCTTTCCGTTCACGGAATATGCCATCTTTCCGGATCTTACGGTTAAAAATTCCAGATCCTCATGGAAATGCGGCACCTTCTCCCAGGTTACCTTCGGCACGACCCATCCGTTGTATATATAGGACGGAAACGAAGGATTATCGTACTGCACCACCTCCGAGCCGTCATCCCTTTTTATGATCAGACCCATTGTTTTTCTTTTCATCTTCCTGTCCTCTTCCGGTTCTGCTTTTTTGTTCCTTACCGTTTTTCATCTGACTGTTATTTATTAACAGTATATAACAATATTCCATATCAGAAATCGATTGTTATTAAAATGTGGCATTTTATGTATGTAATACACTCTTTTGGTACAATATACTTATATCATAAACCGGTAAAACAAACAATATTCTTTTTCAGGGATTTACTTTAGAAGGGAGAAACAGCTCATGGAAGAAAAAGCTATCATCATGAAGAATCTTTGCAAGGATTTCAAAGTTCTGAACCGGCATGAAGGTCTGAAGGGAAGTATCAGGGACCTTTTCTCCCGGGATTACAAAACCGTATCCGCCGTAAAGAACGTCTCTCTTTCCATTGACCGGGGCGAGATCATCGGATATCTCGGACCAAACGGTGCCGGAAAATCCACCACCATCAAAATGATGACCGGCGTTCTGGAGCCCTCCTCCGGCGAGATCATGGTAAACGGCGTGGTTCCATATAAGAACCGTACGAAAAATGCCGAAAATATCGGTGTGGTTTTCGGACAGCGAAGCCAGCTCTGGTGGTCTCTTCCGCTGATCGAATCCTTTAAGCTGCTGCGGGACATTTATCTGGTTCCCGAAAAACAGTATCAGGATACCCTGGATCTGTACAGTTCCCTGGTGGATATCGAACCGATCCTTCATAAACCCGTACGGCAGATGTCCCTGGGACAGCGAACCTTAAGTGATATCCTTGCCGCATTTCTTCATAATCCTTCCATCGTCTTCCTGGACGAGCCCACCATCGGTCTGGACGTATCCATGAAGGATAAGATCCGGTCCCTGATCCTGGGGCTGAATAAGGAAAAGAACACCACCGTGATCCTTACCACCCACGATATGGGTGACGTGGACGCGCTCTGCCGCAGGATCGTCATCATCGATCATGGTCAGAAGATCTACGACAATGATATCGAACATCTGAAGAACTACTTCGGTTCCTACCGGACGCTTCGAATGAAAACAACCGGCGGAAACTGGGAAGAGCTTCTGATTGATGAAAAGACTACCGACATCATGGATGTGATCCTGAAACGGAGCCGGGAAACAAAGATCGAGGATATCCAGCTGAAGGAGATCTCCACGGAAGAGGTGATCAAAAAGATCTACGAAGGAGGTGACATGGCCTCATGAGCATAAGAAAAAATCTTGCACTGATGCGGGGCGGGATCATGGACTCCCTGCACTACCGTCTCAGCACCTTCACCACGTTATTTGCAAATCTCATCTATCTGGTGCTGATGTATTACCTGTGGAAGGCGATCTACGCCTCCGCCGGAACCGACAGGGTAAACGGCATGACCTTCAATGACACAATGATCTACCTGATCCTTGCCACGGCACTGTTCAACTTCCTGGAAATGTATATCGTCTGGGATATGAGCCGCAGCATTCAGTCGGGCCAGATCATCCTGGATCTGCTGAAGCCCATGCAGTACCGGAAATACATTTTCTGGAACTACTCAGGCCCGCTCCTGATCAACTTCCTGTTAAACTTCATCCCCACCTTCCTGATCGTCATGTGGATCACCGGAGGCGCGATCCCCATGGGGCTGAATCTTCTTTACTTTGCCATCTCCACGATCCTGGCGCTGATGGTAAATTACAACATCGACATGATCGTTGCCACGATCTGTCTTTATACGGAATCCACCTGGGGGATCAACATTGTCAAGGAAACCATCGTGCTCCTTTTGTCCGGTGCCACGATCCCGCTGGTATTTTTCCCGGAAGCACTTGCAAATGTGATCCACTGGTTTCCCTTCCGTGCGGTCTACGACGCGCCGCTTTCCATCCTTCTTAAGAAGAACGGCACGGACACCGTAAACGGACTTCTGGAAACCCTGGGCTTCCAGGCGGCATGGGCTGTACTTCTCGCCATTGCAGGTACCCTGTTCTGGCGGCATGCAGTCAAAAAAATAACGGTAAACGGAGGTTAGAACATGAACGCTTCGATTTCAGCCATTGAAAAAAAGAATAATAAGCGCGGATTCAGATTCTATGTTTCCATCTACCGGAAGATCCTGATCCAGGACTTTAAGAGCAAAATGAGCTACCGGGCGGACTTCATCATTTCCACCTTCGGTATGATCCTGACAAATGTGGCGGGCTTTGCTTCCTTTATGATCATTTTCAGCAACTTCCCCTCCATCAACGGCTGGGATTATTATCACATGCTCTTCCTGTACGGTTTTTCCCTGATCGCCCTGACACCGGTCCAGTGTTTCTTCGATAACAACTGGAACCTCCGGTTCATGGTCCGTTCCGGAGATTTCATTAAATACTGCTTCCGCCCCATTAATGTATTCTTCTACTTCATTTCCGAAGTATTTGATGTAAAGGGGCTGGGACAGTTCTTCTTCGGAATCGGAACGCTGATCTATGCCTGGGCACACATCGGGATACCGGTAACGGTTCCGGTGATCATAACACTGATCGTTTATCTGATCACCGCATCCCTTTTTATGATCGCGCTGATGAATTTTGCCGCAGCCACCTGCTTCTGGCTTCAGGGATCCGGTTCCGTCATGGTGATCATGTTCCGGTTTAAGGACTTTGCCAAATATCCTGCAAGTATCTTCCATGGATTTTTCAAATTCCTTTTTACCTTCCTGATCCCCATTGCCTTCATTGCCTACTATCCCAGCCTGGCGATCCTGGATCCGGATCATATCCCCGTTCTCACGATCCTTGCGCCCGTCATCGGAATCTTCTTCTTCTGGCTCAGCTATAAATTCTGGATGTTCGGCGTAAAACGGTATGATTTTACCGGTTCATGAGCCCCGGAAAAGAAACATTTAAAAGAAATAAAAAAAAATTTTAAAATTTTTCCATAAATCCATTTTTTTCATCCGTATCCTAATCAACAGCTTCAAAAAAAAGAAACCAACCGAAGAAACAGAAACGGAGGATCGGATGAATATGAGAAAGAATAAT
>CADBOV010000043.1 GCA_902796385.1 uncultured Lachnospiraceae bacterium | reverse complement strand
TGTATGTTCGTCCGATGCCGGCTTCGGTGTGGAAGGAACGCTTCCTGCCGTACTTCCGTATGTCTGACGTGAGTTGTTCATGCTTCTTCCGTAGCCGGAGGAAGCCGGTGTGTATGACTGCGACTGCTCTGCCGGTCTGTCATACGGGGACCTTTGCTGCGTCTGCTGTGCCGGTCTGTCGTACGGCGACTGCTGCGGCTGCTGTGCCGGTCTGTCGAACCGTGATCTTGCCGGATTCAGATATTCCTGTCTGGAGTAATCCAGTTTCTGATAATTCGGTGCCGAATAGATCTGCTCCCTGTATGGCTCAGGAGTCCAACCGGACTTCTTCTTTACACTCTGCTGTTCTTTTTCTTTTTTACTGTCGTCCTCTCCGTAAGAAAAGGTTCCGAATTCATCATTCATATCTCATGCCTCCTTTGCCCTTTGCATGACACAACTTTAGTCTTTTTTTATGTTGATTTTGTGATATACTTATTGATAATCATTTAATTTAATGTTACCGTGAAACATCATTTTCGTTAACATAAAATTCAAAAATGAACACGGTTTCAAGCCTCGATCAACTACATCATACTATAATAAACTAAAATGAAACTGAAATAAAGAGGAAAAAATGTTTCGAGTCTGGATGAAAATTATTAAAGATACCCGCCTGCTCCGGGATACCGTCGTGGAGATCGATGACCCGGAGGAAACCCGCACCCACAAGGTTTATCAGGCGCTTGAGGAAGGGTGCCACCGGCTGGATCTGTCTATCCCCATCTGGCTGGAGCTGAATAAAAAGGACTTTATCCGTCATGCGCATACGCGTTTTACTGCTGACAGTTTTATAGAACCCATTGATTTTGATCATTTGGAATTCCGGGTGATCGAGGAGGATCATGATTATGCTTCAAATTGAACAGGTACAACTCAGTTACAGGAAACATATGGTCTTAGAAAATGTGAACATTTTTGCACAGCCCGGACAGACCATAGGACTCCTCGGACTTAACGGTTCCGGTAAATCCACACTTCTTTCCGCGATCGCCGGTGTAAAAGCACCGCTTTCGGGGACCATCCGTCTGAACGGAAAGACATTTCAGGAAGATAAGAAGTCTTATACTTCCGCGCTGGGTTATGTCACGCAGGAAAATGCCCTGATCGACGAATTGTCCGCCATGGACAACATCCGTCTCTGGACCCCCCTGAAAAAAGAACAGATCATGGACAAGCTGCAGAATACGCCGCTTGCCATCCTCGGAGTCCATACCTTTATGGATGTTCCGGTAAAAAGCATGTCCGGCGGCATGAAAAAGCGTCTTTCCATTGCCACCGTACTGATCAATGATCCGAAGCTTCTCCTTCTGGACGAGCCCCTTGCCGCCCTTGATATGCTGGCAAAGCAGGCCATCCTCGGATACATTTCCATGTTCCGTGCATCCGGAGGTCTTTCCTTTGTTTCATCCCATGATGAAAAACTGTTTGAATTCTGTGATGACGTTTATCTCCTTCACGGAGGAAAATGTAACAGTCTCAGGGAATACCCGGCGGACATCTCCATTCCGGACCTGCTCAGGTCCTCTGAATGAGACCTGTCCGTAACCGATCCTTTATCCCGTCCCCATCAAGGAGTCTGATATGAATCTTCCACAATGGAAAAGAACAATCTGTATGGATCTGAAGCGTGCCGTTCGTATGCTGCCCGCTTTCTTTCTTTATACCCTTTTGTTCCTTATCATCTCCGCGGCCATCATCCGGAACGGGGACCGGCTTTTCTTTGACAAAAGCAAATACGATCAGGTTTCCGTCGGTGTATATATGCCGGAGGATAAAAGTCATTCAACCCTGAACATCAACCTGATAAAGGATATGAAATCCTTTAATGACACCGTAGATCTGACCGAATATAACAGCGAGGATCAGGTATTACAGGCACTCAAAAACGGTGAGATCGTTGCAGCGGTCATTGTCCCCGAGAAATTCGTGGATTCCGTTCTCACCGGAACGAACTATCCCGTCCGCATTGTCTTCCGGAACAATGATACGATGGAAGAACATATTATAAATGATATTCTTTTAAACTATGCGGATATGCTGGGAACCGGCCAGGCATCCATGTATACCATACTTGCCGTGAATGATCTGAATAATGTGGAATATGATAACGGCCGTGCACTGGCCCGCAGCCTGGATGCATCAAACCTCTCCTATGTACTTACAAAAGAAACACTTTTCTCAACCAGGAATTTTGATGAACTATCTTCCCTTTCCCTTCAGCAGCAGATCATCGGAAGTTTTACGCTGCTCATGCTTTTCTTCCTCTGCTTCCTGCTTACGGGATATTACCAGGGAAGAAAGAGCGCTTATATGATCCGTCAGCGGGGAAACGGCCTGGGAACCTTCGGTGTAAGATCAAGCGAATGGATCGGAACGGTGCTCCTTCTTTATGCATGCTTCCTTCTGATCTTCCTGGGACTCCTTATCATGGGCTTCCCGCCGAAATGGACATCCCTTATAACCATGATCCCGATCCTTATGATTTCGGGTTTCCTGCTGCAGACCCTTTCCTACAGTGTCCGCAGCCCGATCTACGCAAATCTGATCATCCTGATCGTGATCATTTTGCTGATGTATCTGTCCGGCGGACTGGTTCCCATGGACTTTCTTCCGAAGTTCCTGCAGAAGATTTCCGACTGGAACCCCTTCTACTGGCTGATCCGGGCAACCCAGCATGTGCTGTACTGACCCACGTTACCTAATGAAACCAAGGCAGGTGTAGTATGAAGCTATTTTTCAACCGATTCTTCATATTGATGAAACGAAGTTTAAAGCAGCCGGTGAATCTGGTCATGCTTCTCGTTTTGCTGCTCCTTGCGATCATTTACAGGAGTATCCCTGCATCAGAAAAGTCCATGTATATCCCGGTTGCGATCCTTTGCGAGGATGAAGACCCCCGGATGAAGGAATCCGTCGGGGAAATGACAAAGATGAATTCCATCTTCCATTTCTATACGGTTCAGTCCGAAGAGGAACTCTATCAGGAGATTTCCTCGCGGAATGCAAACACCGGAATTTTGATCCCAAAGGGATTTCTTGCGCAGGAGTCCAACAGTTCTTTTGATAAGAAGGTGCTGCTCTATACCACACCCTCTTCTCTTCTGACCACCATGATCCAGGATTCCCTTTTCAGTCATATCTTCCGGCTGAAGGCTATTGACTTCATTCATGAGTATATTTCCGGCAGCCAGCTGTACCAGGACCTTGACATGTCAAAGGTACTTAAGCAGACCGACACACTCTATACCCAGGTACGGAACAGTTCCGAGATCTTCCGGTTGGAGGATTCTTCCGGCGGGGTATATAACGAGATCACACGCGAAGACAAACTGGATATTCCCGTAAGAAAACTGGCCGGGCTGTTCATACTGACAGCAGGTCTTCTCGGCATATCCACCTATCTCAGGGATTCCGAGGAACGGCTGTATCTTCGTATGCGCGGAATGGAACGGTATTCCGTACAGCTGCTCCATATTGTTTCCTGCATCCTTCCCATGGCCCTCATCTCCTGGCCGGTCATCTGGATCACCGAAGGAGGGAATGGTCTGTACCTGCTGGGACGTGTTGCGGTTTACACCCTGATCTGCGTAACCTATGCATTTATCCTGAGTCTGATCATAAGAAAAAGCACCATTTATCAAAAGGTGCTTCCTGTTCTTCTGGTTCTTGCAATTCTACTGGGCGGAGTGATCTTTGATCTGACCGATTCCTCCACCGGTTTCTTCCGCATACTCTCCATGTGTATGCCGGTTTACTATTTCTGATCTTTCTATTTCTGATCTACCTATTTCTGATCTTTTACATCGGATTCTTCCATATTCCGGATCCGGCACATGAGAAGATGTCCGTTTTCTTTCAGCCAGCGGTCCCATTTCCTGTAATCCGGAAAGACCCGCTCCACCTCGGAGTAAAAATCCTTTGAATGATTCATATATTTAATATGGCAGAGTTCGTGTACCACCACGCTGTCCAGCAGCTCCGGCGGAGCCAGCATAAGAAGACAGTTGAAATT
>CADBOV010000042.1 GCA_902796385.1 uncultured Lachnospiraceae bacterium | reverse complement strand
CGAAGTGCGGATGGACTGCGGCCGGAATGATTCAGCCACTGGAATAATGAGGGCGAAGGATGCGAAGCAAGGGCTGAACATACCGCCACGGACAGGAGCGCCGAAGGCGCGGCATACGTGCGAAGCACGGATGGTCCGTGGCCGGAATGATTCAGCCACTGGAATAATATTTGTCCGGATACGGTAGGACAGAACCAGTTGGTTTTCACCCCGGTATATGATATACTGTTAAAGTTAGGTTCTTATAACTAAAAAAAAGATAAAGGAGTATTCCATGTTAAAAGATATACAGTCTTATACGGTTGAACAGGAGAAAGAACTTCCGGAGGTAAACGGTACCGGATATGTTCTTCGTCATAACAAAACAAAAGCACGTGTGGTCGTGATCCGGAATGATGACGAGAATAAGGTTTTCACCATCGGATTCCGTACACCTCCCACGAATTCAAAGGGGATCCAGCACATTATAGAGCATACGGTTCTTTGCGGATCAAGGAAGTATCCGGCAAAGGATCCTTTTGTTGAACTTGCAAAGGGATCGCTGAATACATTTCTGAATGCCATGACCTATTCGGATAAAACCGTATATCCGGTTGCCAGCTGCAATGAAAAGGATTTCCGGAATCTGATGGATGTTTATCTGGATGCAGTGTTCCATCCGAATATCTATGAGAAGGAAGAAATCTTTCAGCAGGAGGGCTGGCATTACGAGCTGGCGGATCAGGACAGCCCGCTTATTTATAACGGCGTTGTCTACAATGAGATGAAGGGTGTTTATTCCTCGCCGGATGCAGTGATCAGCATGGCTGTGGGGAAGGCTTTGTTCCCGGATTCCGTATACCGGAACGATTCGGGCGGAAATCCGCAGGTGATTCCCGATCTGACCAGAGAGGAATATCTGGAGTATCATAAGAATTATTATCATCCGTCCAACAGCTATATCTACATTTACGGGGATATGGATGCGGAGGAGACCCTGGACTATATCGATCGGGAGTATCTGTCCGATTACGATTATCTGGAGGTGGATTCAGCCATCGGCCTGCAGAAGGCGCCGGCTGCTCCGGTGGTGGCGGAGGATACCTACGCGCTGGCGGAGGGAGAGGACCCTTCTGAAAATGCATATCTGACCTACAATGTGGTTGTGGGAAACAGTGCGGATAAAAAACTCCGGATCGCCATGGACGTCCTCGGGTATGTTCTTCTGGATGCACAGGGCGCACCTCTTTGCAAGGCCATCATTGACGCCGGACTTTCCAAGGATGTGGAAAGCTCCTATGATGACAGCATCCGTCAGCCTACATTTTCCATCGTGGCACATAATGCGGATGCGGACAGAAGAGAAGAGTTCCGTACACTGGTAGAGGATACACTGAAGAAGCTGGCGGATGAGGGGCTGGACAAAAAGAGTCTGAGAGCCGCACTTCACCGGTTTGAGTTTGAACATAGAGAAGGGAACTTCGGAAGATATCCCAAGGGTCTGATGCTGGGACTGGATGCGTTCGAGACCTGGTTATACGATGACGATGCGGCGCTGGATCTTTTCTCGCTGAATGAGGTTTACGAGTTCCTCCGGGAGCAGGTGGATGCAGGTTATTTCGAAGACCTGATCCGGAAATACCTGATCGAAAATCCCCATAAGGCATACGTGACACTGGTTCCGGAGATCGGAAAGGATGTCCGGGAGGACGAGGCACTGCGTGATCTGCTGGCAAAGAAGAGGGATTCTCTTTCGGAGGAAGAAAAGGAGCAGCTGATCAGGGAAACGGCACATCTGAAGGAATATCAGGAGGAGCCGACACCGGAAGAGGATCTGCTGAAGATACCGCTTCTTAACCGGGAAGACATCGGAAAAGAAGCGCGTAAACTGAAAAATGAACTCAGTACCATGGACGGGACAACGGTGATATCCCACGGAATCTTCACCAACGGGATCCAGTATCTGGACCTGTATTTTGACCTGGATGATTTCACCACGGAAGAACTTCAGCTGATCGCTCTGATGACGGAGCTTTATAAGGCTGTTCCGACAGAGAAATACAGCCTGGAAGAACTGACCACGGAGATCAATCTCACCACCGGCGGGATTGTGGTTTCCTTCGGAACAATCCAGAAAAATGATCCGAAGGATTATGGCTGCTATTTCATGCTCCGGCTGAAGGCGCTGGAAGGAGAAATGATACCGGGGATCGCGCTGATCGAGGAACTGCTGGCGCATTCCAGACTGTCCGATAAGAAACGGCTGATGGAAGTGATCGCAGAGATCTATTCCGGACTTCGGACGGATCTGGTTTCCAGCGGTCATGTGACCACCGCAATACGCGCGTGCGCACAGTTCTCCGAAATGAGTGCGGTAAAAGAACGTACCGAAGGAATTGAGTATTACAGATACATTTCCGGTCTGAACGCCGGATTTGAACAGGAATATGAAACCCTCGCAGCGTCTCTGGAGGCTGTGAAGCAGAAGCTGCTCCGGAAGAGCAGGGTGACGGTTTCCTACACACATAAGGATGAAATGCCGCAGGATGTGAAGGATGCACTCCGGGGCTTCCTTTCCACGCTGGATACGGCGCCCATGGGCGAAAAGCCGGTACGGGAGCTGATCAAAAAGGAGAAGGTGGGCTTTACCACCGCAAGCCAGGTACAGTATGTGGCAACTGCGGGAAACTTCAAGAAGAACGATCTTATGGACAGCGGTGCGTTAAATGTACTGCAGATCATTTTCTCCTATGACTATCTCTGGATCAATGTTCGTGTAAAGGGCGGAGCATATGGTGCCATGTGTGATTTCTCGCGGAACGGGAATTCTTACCTGACATCCTACCGGGATCCGAACCTGAAGAATACATTTGAAATCTACAAAGGGGCAGTGGATTATCTGAAATCCTTTGACTGCTCCGACCGGGATATGTTGAAATATATCATCGGTGCGATCAGCAAGATGGACACACCCCTGCAGCCGTCGGCAGAAGGTCTTTTCGGCCTCCTGTCCTATATGATGGGCCGGACGGACGAAGACCATCAAAGGACCAGGGATGAACTGCTGGATACAACCCGGGAAACCATCCGGGGACTGGCTCCGTATCTGGAAACGATCCTGTCCGAAGATACCCTTGTGGTAGTCGGTGCAAAGGGGAAGATTGAATCGGAGAAGGAACTGTTTGACCGGGTGGAGAGTCTGCTGTAGAGTCTGCTGCAGAGTCTGCCGGGCGGGACTTGAAAGTTTGCTGGAAGAAAAAAGAAAGAGGTAAAAATGGGCGATACATTTCATTCCGGTTTTGTTGCGTTGATCGGACGGCCGAATGTTGGAAAATCCACACTGATGAATGCGCTGATCGGACAGAAGATCGCAGCGGTCTCCGACCGTGCGCAGACCACCAGAAAGAGGATCCAGACCGTGTATACGGAAGAGAACGGACAGATCGTTTTCCTGGATACACCGGGGATCACGCGTGCGAAGAACAAGCTGGGAGATTATATGCTGGAGGTATCCGGAAGTGCCATGTCGGAGGTGGATGTGATCCTCTGGCTGGTGGAGCCGACCACATTTATCGGTGCGGGGGAGAGCACCATCATCGAACGGCTTTCCCGGGTAAAGATTCCCGTGATCCTCTGCATACACAAAGTGGATACCGTGGATGAAGAAAGGCTGGCTGCCTGCATCGATACCTACAGGAAGGAACTGGACTTTGCAGAGGTGGTTCCGGTATCCGCGGTAAAGAATAAGAATCTGGATGAACTGATCCGTGTGCTCTTTTCTCATCTGCCGGAGGGTCCCATGTTCTTTGATGCGGACACGGTAACCGATGAGAGAGTGCGGGATATTGCGGCGGAGCTGATCCGGGAACAGGCACTTCGCATGCTGGATAAGGAGATACCGCACGGAATAGCGGTTCTGGTGGAGCGGATGTCCGAACGGCCGGACGGAAGTCTTACGGATGTGGATGCCACCATTATCTGTGAAAGAGAATCCCATAAAGGGATCATCATCGGAAAGGGCGGAACCATGCTCCGGAAGATCGGAACGGCTGCCAGAAAAGAAATCGAGGACCTGCTGGAGCAGAAGGTGAACTTAAAGCTCTGGGTCAAGGTTCGTCCCAACTGGAGAGACAACGCCATGCTGCTGAAGGAGTATGGATATCTTTCACCCAAAAAGAAATGAGGATGACGGGTTCTTATGTACGATGAACAAAGTGTCAGAGGGATCGTTCTTTCGGGAACACTTCTGGGTGAATTTGATAAGAGACTGGTGGTGCTGACGGAGACCATGGGGAAGATCACGGTATTTGCCAACGGTGCCAGAAGACAGAACAGCCGGTTTACGGCAGCGGCCCAGAGCTTCGTTATGGGGCGGTTCAAACTAAGGCAGGGGAGGCAGGCCTATACCCTGACCGGTGCGGAGATCGAGCAGACCTTTCTGGAACTGACACAGGATATGGAACTCTATGCTTCCGCTTCGTACTGCTGTGAACTGACGGAGTATTTCACACGGGAAAATGTGGGAGGGAAGGATGAACTGAACCTCCTGTATGTGACCTTCCGCGCGCTGCTGGACAGAAAACTCCCGGCAGAAGCCATCCGCGGGGCCTTCGGGATCAAGCTTCTGGATATCGAAGGAGAGATGCCGGAGGTGACGGAAGAGAATCTGGCCAGATACATTTTATCGGCGCCGATCGGCGGAACCTACAGTTTCCGGGCGAAGGATGAAGCGATAAAGGAAATGATACGCCTTTCAAAAAAAGAGCAGAAACGGGTTCTGGATTACCCGCTTCGCTCCGAGGAAATACTGAATTCATTGGACAGCTTCGGAAAAAACGGTTGAAATACAAGGAAAATCCATGTAAAATACCAGTTGTTTCCGAAATATCCGAAGATGGGAAGTGATCTTGATAAAAACAGCAGTTGGAAAAAGAGAAATGTTCAGCAAAGCAGTTCTTCTTCTGCTTCTTATTGCAATGCTTTCCGGTTGCAGGAAGGACGTTGCATCGGAGGAAGTTCCGGATCAGGATTATATCGGCAGTGTCAGCGAGAATACGATCCGTATCGACTCAGACGGTAAGATACTTGAGATTGCCGTGGAAGATTACAGCGGCGTGGATTATAATGTCGGAGAACTGAAGACATACATCCAGAAGGAGATCAACGCCTTCAACAAGGAAAAGGGAGTGGATAAGATCACCTTCCTTCAGATCCGGAACGAAGGGAAGACCGTGAAAACAGCCATTTCCTACAGTGATCTTTCCAGCTACAATGCCTTTAACCATACGGATATGAAGCTTACGGTTTACAGTGCCGAAACGGCAAATAAAAATGCTGAAAAGGAAGCGCCGAAGCCGGAGCAGCAGGAGAAAAAGAAGGAACTGTCCGAGGCGGAGCTTGCTGAGGCAGGATATACGGCCGATCTTCTGGAGGGCGAGGAAATCCAGTCCGTTGTGGAAGAAAAAGCGGTTGTGGCATCCTTTACGGATGTGAACGGAAATGTGATCACTTCAGACGCGATCGATGTGAACCAGAATATGATGCTGATCACGGATGAAAAGATAAATGTTGAAGTGGAGGGCGGAAAGCTGCTCTACGCCGGAAATCATGCGAAGCTGACGAACGGTATCGCAAAGACGGACGGTGAAGGAACAGCAATCATCGTGCTTTTCCTG
>CADBOV010000041.1 GCA_902796385.1 uncultured Lachnospiraceae bacterium | reverse complement strand
GGCGGATACTGGTAGTACTTCTCAAAGAGCGGATATATGTATCATGGTGGATACTACTACATCAACGGAAAGAAGTATGTGTTCAATGATAACGGAGTCTGCCAGAATCCGTAATCTTCACTGACAACGTGATGCCTGGTACAAAGTATATTAATCCCTGACATCACATCATATGGATCAAATGAATCCCCGGGCTTATGGCCCGGGGATTTTCTTACCCATTGATTCTTCTTGTACTGATCTCTTTTTTCATCACTTTTTATATGTATCAAATGTACATGTTACTGAAATATACCCGTCCACCGCCATGGAAGCCTCGATTTCCTCAATCTCAGCTTGTGTTATATTGTGATCATAATCCGTCATGACATAAGGATCGATCGTACTGATCCTGTAGTTTCCTTCCCGGTCATATCCGGTTTCCAACACCAGTTTCCCATCAGACAGATAGGTCTTTACGATTCCCATTCCGCCTTGCGGAAGGTAATTAAACCGAAATACGATCTCACCGCTCCACATGATGTCTGCATTATATTCTCTCGTCTTAAACTGAGGCTCCGTTGGGTTTTCCGCCGTGTCAAATTCCCGGACAAATAAGGGTTTTCCATTTTTATAGGTATAGATCGCTGCTATATTTCCGTTCTGACGTAAGATCAGCTCCCGGGTTCCATCAGAATCAAGATCGATAAAATCATAATCCGTTCCGTAGCTTCCACCACCCCACTTTTCCTTCAGAATATCGGAATAATTCTCAAACGGATACTCACTTCCGTCGGGAAGGATTGTTGTGGAACTGTCGCCTCTTTGGATTGCGTCATATATATCATCCATCAGTTCCTTATAAAGCGCCCGGTCCTCATCAAAGGAGTGTCTCGGATTATCAAGCAGCGCCTTCAGACGTTCATCCTGCCGGATATAATGATCCGAATAGTATTCTTCTAAACCGTCATTGTTGCAGGAATAAAACTTCAGATCCGCCTGTTTTGAAAACTTCAGATCCTCCGGAGATGATTTTACCTTCAGGGAATCGTACTCCTGTACTTCCTTTGCTTTTTTATTATACCGGTACAGGAGCAGATCATTTTCCAGAAGCGCGCTGTGCATGATCTCACTTTCAAACTCCTGCCGCCACACAGCCAGTTCCTTCTTTCCGTCTCCGTCAAAATCCCCGATGGTGAAGGTGTGATAGCAATAATAAAGTCCCCAGTCAACGCCTTTTGTCCAATAGGTCGTACCGGCATCGTTGTCTATCTCATCCTCCGCCCAGGACAGTAACCGGTTCAAGAAAGCCTTGGATTCCTCTGTCGGTCTGTTTTCCGTTTCAAATGTCTCAATCTCTTTCAATGTATTCTTATCACTCTGATATATCTCCTTCAGATAGCCGATGCATGTATTAAACTCTTTTGTATCATCCTTTAACAGCGCTTTTCCTGCCAGTTTCAGGTAATACCCCTTTGCTTTTTCCTTACAGTCATCGATGATCTTCCGGGCTTGCTTCCTTTCAGCCGTTCCCTCTCCCACCTGAACCATCAGATTCGTCGCATCCTTCCAGCATTCATAATAGTTACTGTTCGAATAAAGTGTTGAGATACGGTCCAGCTCCGCCCGGTATTTTGAAGTGTTATCCTGTTTTTCTTCCGTGCTTTCCGTTTTATCCGTTTCCGTCCGGGTAGACGAGGAAGTAGTTTCCTGTACTTCACTTGTTGATGTCTCTTTCTCCTTCTTCTTTCGCCCGGCTTCAAAAATGACCGCAGCAACGACCATGATGATCAGGCAGGCGCAGATACTCAGAACCACGATTATGATCTTTTTATTCTTTTCCTTTTCGGATTGATTCATCCGCTTCCACCTCCTGTCATCCGAATCTCTGCGCAGCCTCGCATTCAACGCTAACTCCGGATCAATCCAGCAGCGTTCCCGTCAGTAATCTCTTTTCTTCAAAGAGTCCGATCGCCAACGGGTAATACCAGTGTCCGCTCTCATAATAGAAAATGTATTTTCTGGCCGGCAGTTTCTTTGTCTTATCCACAAATTTAACGACGGCAATCTTGTCCGTATGCTCAAAAAACTCCTTCAAATGATCCGATTCCAGACAGTCTCCGTAGTGGTTCATAAACGCCCTGACCGACATGATCTGCGGATTGGAACACTCCATCTGATCCGACCAGGTCCAGTCCATCTGTTTCATTTCCTGCTTCATACGATGTCTGATACTCTCTTCATTTGCAAAATCATCCTTTTTACCCACCTTTCCGGTTACTGACGTCGATCCGGATTTGGAATACAGTTTCCTAAGAACGCTAAGCTCGTAAAAAGAAGCCTTTCCGATCAGTGCATCCTCATTCTTCTCCTTCATGCATGTATCCAGATTCTGAGCTGCCGCTTCCGGTGTTTTGTATCCCTTTCCCGAATTCAGAAGAACGATCGCGATCAGGATGATAATGATCGCCGCAAGTATAGACCCGACGATACTTTGTATCCGGATTCTTTTTTTATGGTTTTCGCAAGCCATACAATCACCCTTATAGATAGAGAACGGCATCTTTTCGATACCGTTCACAAACTACCGCATACCCATCTGCTCTTGTTACATGATGAAACAAAATCAGTTTTTCAAGTCAGTTTTTGCTTCTTCCGCAGGTCAGACAATATGCATGTGCCATTTCATTTTCCGCGCCGCATACCGGACAGATCCATTTTGCCTTCTTTTGAGGCGTACCTTTCATCACTTCATCCATTCGAAGCAGATCCGTCCGTCCGGTCTTTTTCTTTTCCTTCCACCAGGAAAAGCCGTCCTTACAGAGCTTGATCAGCTGGAACTGCAAACCTTCAATCTCCAGAATGACCAGGTCTTCCAGGAAAATGGTCTCCGTGATCAGTTCCCCGTCCACATAGACCGGCTGTCGCTTATCCTCCTGCACATAGATCTCGTCATTGTAATAGAATTCCTTGCTCTGCATATCGAAACTGATCACACAGCAAACCATGGACAGAAAATCTCCGTAAGCACCAACGCAGATCTTTCCTTCCTTCGTTTTACCGATCCAGTTATCATCGGTAAAAAGCGGATAATACTCGCCGTAAACCGATCCGGTCACACCGATCAGCCATCCGACGATCAATCCTCTTTTTCGTTCCGAAGTCTCATTCTTTGTTTCTTCCTCACCGGAAGACCATTTTTCTTCTCCGTAGGTTTTTCCCGACGGAGCAATATCATCATCCGAAAAAAGAACCGTCCGTATTTCGGGTTCCTTTACTTCCGGCGTTTTCCTGACCGGAAATGCAGGTTCGGACATCTGACTGATCTCCTTACAATGAGGACATTCCCTGAATGTGTCATTATCATAAAAATGACCTTTTTCACATTGAATTACTCTCATCCGATCATCCCACATTTATAATAATTCAAGTACCGGAATCCCAAAGGCCAGCAGAAGAAAATTCTTCAGTACCCAGTTGCCCAGCAGGAGAAATACTGCGATATATCCATGTATGGGCCGAAGAGCCAGACAACAGATCTTCCCCTTTGAAAGAAAAGCCGCCACATAACTCGCCATAAACCAGAGAAAGAGACCGATCACATACATCACAAGCGGATGTAACAGGATACTCTGTAAAAAACGGAATTCAAAAAACGCTTTTACAGCTCTTGTTCCCCCACATCCCGGACAATAGATCCCCGTGATCTCCTTCACCACGCAGGGCGCTGCGGGAATCCGGATCAGGTGAAAGATCCGAATTCCGATCACAGCAACCAGGACTGCGATTCCGATCCCGAAAATAATAGTTTGGTATCTTCTGGCATATCTCATATCAGAAATCCAGGAAGCTTAACATTCCAAGAGATGCCCAGCTGAAGTCAACAAGGGACTTTACCTTGATCCATACAATGATTGCAAAGAGCAGGGCAATGGTTCCACAGATCAGACCGGCAATCGCCATACCTTTTCCGCGTCTGTGTACAGCCAGTCCGACGATACCACATCCGGTTCCGATCACACCGAGGATAATGGTGGTGATCGGCTTTGTGAAGATCATGGAACATACGGAAAGCAGTGCCACGATACCGAAGATCAGTGATATAATGGAGAATGTTGTCGAATCATTTCCCGGATCAGGCATCGTTCTTTCAATCTGAGGCTGCGGC
>CADBOV010000040.1 GCA_902796385.1 uncultured Lachnospiraceae bacterium | reverse complement strand
TTCTGGTCAGGAAAACGGCAAACACACCGGAAAGCACTACGATGATAACCGTAACGAATGCAATCTGAAGGATAAAAAAGAGATTCAGTTTTCTTTTCTTCTTACCCATTATTCCTCCGGCAGACGATGTACCGCCTTGTAGCCAAGTCCCCTGACTGTTACGATCTCATAATCGGGCACATCCCGGAAGCGTTCTCTCAGACGGTTGATGTGCACATCCACGGTCCTTGCATCACTGGGGGAATCCGATCCCCAGATCTCATCCATCAGCTGCTGTCTGGTAAATATCTTTCCCGCAGATCCGAGAAGCTTATACAGCAGCATGAATTCCTTCTGGGGAAGGATCTGGGATTCACCGTCAATGGTAACGGTCATTGTATCCATTTCCAGAACCATGGAGCCGAATACCTGTTTTCTTTCATTCATCATCCGGCTTCTCCGGAGAAGTGCCTGAACCCGGAGCACCAGTTCATTGACATTTACGGGCTTCACCATGTAATCATCCGTTCCAAGGGAAAAGCCTCTTCTCATATCATCAAATCCGTCCTTGGCTGTGATCACCAGGATCGGCGTATTCTGTCCGGCCTCACGAAGCGTATGGATCAGCTGGTATCCGTCCAGATTCGGCATCATGATATCCGAAATGATCAGATCCACATATTCTCTTCTCAGATAACGAAGTGCCATCAGGCCATCCTCTGCCGGTACCACTTCATATCCTTCTTTTTTCAAAACGGTCTGAAAAAGCTTCAGAAGATCCGCATCATCTTCTGCGATCAGTATTTTCTCCATACCAAACCTCCGGGAGATTCCTTTCAAATATATGTGCGCACCGTCTCGTCCCGCACTGCCCTGCAGCGTCCTGTGCTGTACTGCCCTGCCGGATTCATCCTTCATGCAGCTTCGGGCAGATCTCACGGGAATCCAGCCAGATGGTAAACGGGCCGTCATTCAGCAGCTCACATTTCATTTCCGCACCGAAGATCCCGGTTTCCGCGGTATAGCCTTCTGCCCTGCAGCGTTCCACGATATATTCATACATCTCATTTGCAAACTCCGGTTTACCCGCATTGATGAAGGATGGTCTGTTGCCGTGTCGTGCATCCGCATAAAGTGTAAACTGTGAGATCAGAAGCAGTTCTCCCTGCACATCTGCCAGTGCCAGATTGCTTTTCCCCTCCGCATCATCAAAGATCCGGAGTCCCAGAAGCTTGCTGATCATCTTGTCCGCAACTGCTTTATTATCCTCATCCTCCACGCCGATCAGAACGAAAAATCCCTTCCCGATCTGACCCGTCACCTGTCCGTCCACCTTTACCGAGGCATGACTGACTCTTTGCACCAGAAACCGCATATTTATGGTCCTTCCTGCCCCTCTCCTGGAGGAGCGCATACTCCTATACAGTTTACCGAATTCAGACTCATTTCGCAAGGAAAATAAAAGAAAAGACGATTTCAGCAACAGGCTGAAACCGCCCTTTCATCTTTTTAAATACTACTTTTACTTTGTTTAACTACTACTCTGTTCTTTACTTCTTCTTTCTGTTTTTCCTCAGTTTTCTCTTTTCGGATCCGACGGTCACGATTCCTGCCAGCGACAGTACCATCAGGCCTGCAACCGGAAGAAGCGGTGTATCATCATTCGTCTTCGGCGTATCCGGCGGAATGGTATTCTTGTCGATCTTCTTATCGATCATCGTAAGATCAATCGACTTATTCTCACCTGCCTTCACCTTCTCGTTGGAAACCTTGAATGTGACTGCACCTGCGATCTCATATCCATCCGGTGCTTTCACTTCCACAAGCTTGTAGCTATGTCCTGCGATCAGTTTACCGCTGATGGTATAGGTCTCGTTCGTGCTTACCCACTCGGGGATCACAATATTTCCATCCATGTCCTCGATCCTGAGGGTTGCTCCGCTGACGAAGGAACCGTCCTGATCAACCTTTGTTACGGAAACAAGAACTTCCGGCTCCAGCCATGTGATATTTCCGTTCTCGTCGATGGTTACCGTTTTGTCACCGTCATCAAAGACAGCTTCATCAACAACAACCTTCTTATTACCGGATGCATCTTCTACCACCTTGAAGCCGATCTTCATCGGATTGTAAGATACATAGTATCCGTCAGGTGCAACGATCTCCTTGATACTGTACTCCACATTTGTCAGAACACCGTGGAAAATGATCTTTCCATCCTTATCTGTTGTGGACTTGGCGATCATCTCCTCAGATCCGTCCAGGACTTTCTTGTAAAGCGCATAGGTCGAACCTTCCAGAGCTTTCTGCGGATTCTTCTCATTTACCTTTGTAAATTCGATATCCGTCCGATATACATCATTGATGATCCGGCCCTTCTCGATCTTCTTTCCGTCCTTATCCGTAAGACCTTCAAAGGCGGCATTTCGGATCACCGCATAGTATACGGTATCATCCAGGATCACTGTCTCCGGTACTTCGGTCTCATAAACCTTATAGGTTCCCGCCGGAAGCTTCTTAAAGATCACCTGACCCTTCTTGTTGCTTGTTGCATCCGCATAGATCGTAGGATCATCCGTATTCACTGCCCTAAAGGTCACGCCCTCCAGTTCAGCGGTTGCGTCCGGTGTATCCGAGCAAAGTTCATCGGTATATACGAACTTGCTGAAATGGATCACACCTTCGTCATCCTTATAATCATCCTCGAAATCCACTCTGGTCTGTTCCGTAGAACTGATCCGGATTCCGGTTGCGGAAGCGCCTTCTTTTACATTACCACCCATGATCTGATGCGTTACGCTTTCCAGGATTGCTCCGTCCACATCATAATCCGTTTCGGTTACAGTGTAGACATCACCCGGTCTTGCATCCATCTCATACGTATAGGTCTTTGTATCGGCATCAAAGGTAAACTTCGAAAGGTTTACAACTTCCTTCTTGCCTGTTGTCTCATTTGTGATGGTGAACTCCAGCTGTCCTGCTGCCTCCTCCGGTGTCACATCTCCCTTAATGGTCTTTGTGATCACCAGTTTACCCTTCTTATAGGTGTTCTCATAGTCCGCTGCAGTCGGTGTTGTTCCCGGCTGTACCGTATCCGTGGTCATGGAGTAAATGCCGTTCTTCTTTTCCAGTGCCACGCCGTTTCCGGTTACCTTCGCCAGAACCGCACCATCCACATCATAGATTACCTCAGATACGATATACTTCTGTCCGGCAGGAACCCGAAGCTCAAGCTCGTATACATCTTCTCCTACCTTCGTGAAGTCCTGATCAAGGATCAGATTCTCAAGTCTCTTCTCCGTCGTTCCGTCCTTGACAACCAGAACCTTTCCGTTCTCATCCGTTACCGTGAACTGCAGCTGTCCTGCCGCTTCCTCCGGTGTCACATCGCCCTTAATGGTCTTTGTGATCTTCAGGATTCCGGAACGATCCGTATTTACCAGTTTCACGTCTGCTTCATCAATCTCGTTTGCAGGAATGATATCCGCTTCCGTGCCGTTCGGTGCCTTGTACCACTGCTTTGTAAGCTGAAGCTCGTAATCAGTATTTGTACCGATCACCTTTTCAACCGTAACCACCAGGATATACTTTGTCTCATCCATATCCATGGCTGCGGTATCCGCCGACGGATCTGTTTCCTTCACCAGATAAGCATATGATTTTCCGGCATCCGTGGAAAGGTAAGTCAGCGGGCCGAAGGTTGCCGTTCCGTTTGCCGCATTCCGTGCGGTCTTAGGAACTCTGGTCGTATCCTGATCCAGTACGCCGCCATAGGAAATCGGTGTCATGGTGAATTCATATTCTCCGGCTGAAAGCTTCACATTCTCGCCGTAGATATCCTCATGTGATTTCGTCAGCTTCGCACTGATATCCTTCGGAAGTGCCTCTCCCCGCTTCACATCGATCATGGTGAGAAGTCCGTTATTTACCTTTGTTCCTTCTGTATCCGTTGCACTTGCCAGCTGATACACTCCGTCCGGTCTGATCATGAAGTAGATATCATCTGCCGGAAGATAATCCTGCCCCGGTGTCTGTGCCTCATGCAGTGTATAAACCGTATTGTACTTAAGTCCTGTCACATCAACTGCTGTGATGCCGGAAGTAAAGCTTCGTACGGCTGTTCCCTGGGTTGAAGCGCCCTCATAGATCTGCAGTCCGGCACCTGCCAGCATTCCGTCAGAATCCTTCTTCTGGATCTTCATGGCAGATACATTTTCAAATGTAAATGCCGTCGGAGTTCCTGCCTGCACTTCAGTCCAGTTTGTCTCTACAGGGAAGCCGGTACCCGGTGTTGCGGTCTCCGCAAACCTGTACAGCTTAACACTATAGGTGTAGGTTGTGCTGTCATAGGTGGTCACGGCCCGGATATAGTATCCGTCTTCCGGACTTGCGGTGGTTACATTTTCAACATCTGTCTCGGAAATGTGATAGTATACGGTCTCCACCTGCTTTGAAGTAAATGTCACTCCAAAAGCAACCGTTCCATCTGCCGCATTCTTTACAGTTACCGGTGTAAATGTACTATCCACGCTGCCGTCAGCCTTGACGCGTTCCAGCTTGAAGCTGAAGTCATCCGCCAGAAGTCCTTCTGCCACCTTCTTTGCCACGAGCTGATAATCTGCGTAATGCAGTCTGATATTCTGTACAGTTGATGTGGATGTACCATCCGCAATGGTTCCTGTCTGACCGGTATATACCTGCTCAAATCCATCCACCGGTGTCTCTTCAATGCTGAATCCGGTTCCTACCGGAAGTCCGGATGCACTGCAGGTCTCATTATGCTTCAGTGTAAATGTTGCGACACCGTTTGTGAATGTCATGCCACCGTAGGTACCGCTGATGGTAGTATCATCCAGAGTCACGGTAAACGAAAAGTTGATCTGCTCATCGTCAGCATCCGTGGAAACCACTTCCTTCTTAACGACCAGCTCCCCGGTCTTCCGGGTGTTATTGAATGCGATTCCCGCACCGTCTCCGTAAGCAACTGTTGTCTCGGTTCCGTCCGCTGTCTTCTTCGTTACACTTGTAACCTCGGCATTCAGCTTCGCAGGATCCGTTGTATCCTCCGTAACCGTAACGGTCACAAAGTACTGTGTGGCATCCGCATTCACGCCCGTGGATGCATCAACCGATGCTTCCGTGATCTGATACGTATGTACAGCCGGTGCCGTATAGCCGATGGCATCAAAGTTCACTGTACCTGCCGCATTTGCCTTGGTCAGATCTGCAGTCAGGCGATCCGGAACCGTACCTGTTGTTGTCTCATGCAGTTGGAACGTAAACTTGCCGTCATAGTCCCCGCCTGCTGCCGGTGTCTGTCCGTCTACCGTCTTAACGGCCTTCAGTGCGATACCGCCCTGAACCTGCTTATAGGTATTCGTCAGATCCACCTCTTTCTTCTGACCTTCTTCAATCTTGATCCCGGTCAGATCCACATCTGAAATTGCCTCATCCAGTACCAGATTGTATGTGGCAAGCAATCCGCCTGCATTTGTTTCTATAAGCTCATAATCATCAGCCAGCACAAGATCTGCTATCTCATATCCGTCCGCTCCGCCTGCCTTTGCAGACACGATATCTGCGTAGGTAAATGTAGCAACCACATCGTTCTTCAGCTTCAGCTGGAATGAAAGCGCATCAAGTGCCGTGTCAGGTACGGTCGTACCTGTCGGAAGTGCAAAGGTCTTATCAACCACAAGACTTCCTGTCTTTCTTACATTCGTAACGGTAACTGTAGTTTTCGAATTCGAAATAACGCCTACATCAGCGGCGGCAAATGTCACGTTAAAATCATCTGCCCCTGTCTCGTAAATACTATAACCTGTTCCATTCGGAAGGCCGACTGCTTCTTTTGATGTTCCGCCCTTCAGTGTAAACTCTGCCACACCACCGGTGAAGGTCATATCACCGAAGGTTCCGTTGATGGAAGTATCATTAAGTACCACCGAGAAAGCAAAATCCTTATCTGCATCCGCAGCAACCGGACTTGTTAAAGCCTTGGTAACTTTCAGGTCACCCGTAATAGCAGTATTTGTGATCTCGTATGCTTTGTCCACTGTTTCGGACTGAACTTCTACAGGTGTTCCACTTGTATACTGTGCGGAGAGTGCCCGGGTGCTGTCATCAGTTTCAACCACACTGTAGGAGATCAGATTCAGATCCGCATCATACTCCGCCAGATCATTCCATGTATATGTCCAGTTTGTTGCCGCTGTAAGGTTCACCGGATCCCCTACATTTGTAGTTCCGCTCTTAAGCTGGACGCCGATGGATTCCGGTCTGATATGGGTAAAGCTGCTGTCTCCTGCCCAAATCTTTGTTACCATGACAGATGTTTTCGGCATGGTATAACTGTTACTGAGCGTTACTTCTGCAACCGTATTCGCAGAAATGGACCGGCTGTATCCGTCTCCGGCAGCAGTTGCATCGTAGGTATATCCTTTTGTTTCCAGGGATGTATCCTTCGACTCGGTCACAACCGCCGTGGTTCCGGCCGGAAGGTTACCGATGGTGGCAGTCTCATCTGCCTTCAGGGAAAGGGTTCCCTCACCCTCGTCTACTGTAATCGTAACAGTTCTTGAGGCGCTTCCTGTCTTCGTGATCTCGGCTTCTAATGTCTCCGGAATCGAAGATCCTGCCGGAGCCGTCAGTGTAAGAGTCACATCGAATTCCTGATCTTTCACCTTTGCAATGGTAGACGCATCCGTTGTTCCGGATACAGTCAGATCCTTTGCAATGGAAATGCTTCCTCTTTCCGAAACATTATTGAAAGCTATTCCCGCGCCATCGCTATATGCAACGGTTGTCTCTGTTCCGTCCGAAGTCCTCTTTGTTACATTCGTAATTGCTGCCTGAAGCAATGAAGCATCTGCTTCATCAGGAGCAACCGTAACGGTTATATCATACTGGGTCGGATCGATGGCAATCCCCAGGACTGCTACGGATGCACCCTCAGTGATCCGGTAAGTATGTACTCCCGAAGCTGTATACGAAATGGTATCGAAGGAGATCGAACCTGCCACATTTGACTTGGTCTGAGTGGTTGTCAGCTTATCCGCCACATCACCTGTGGTGATCTCTTCCAGCGTGAAATTAAACTTCCCGTCAAAGACACCACCTGCTGTAATGGCTTCGCCGTTCACGGTCTTCACTGCCTTCAGGGCAATCTCACCACTCATCTTCTTATAGGTATTGATCAATTCGATATCCGTATGACCGGCCTTCACAACCTGGACATTGTCTTTGGAGGTCATGGAATTCTGTGCATCCAGAACCAGATTATATGCTGTAAGCAGTCCGTCTGCATTTGTCTCTGTCAGCACATAATCACTTGCCGGTTCCAGATTTCCGATCGTATAGTAAGCATGACCCGTGGAGAGCGCCACATAAACATCGTAATACGTAAATGTTCTTACGATCGCGCCGTTTCGGAGCAGCTGGAATGTCAGCGGTGTCAGGTCCGTCATCTTGTAATTCACTGTGTTCGGAATATTAAATGTCTTTAAGAACCGGATCTCACCGACTTCAATATCATTTGTAAATGCCGCCTGTGCGGAACTTGTTCCCACTTCACCCGGATTAACCGTGACTTTAACCGGATTATCAACCGGTGTAGATCCGTTGGTCGGAGTTGTTTCCTTGATCCAGTAATCACCTGCCGGCATATCCTGGATCTCGGCACTTGTAACGGTATTACCGTCATTTCCCATCGTTACGGTTACTGTTAAATCTACGCCCTCAACTCTCTGATACGGCTTGGTACATTCCTGATCCGTATAAACCGTGAAGGTATAGTCTCCTGCAAGTGTTTTTTTCAGGTCCGAACTGGTAATGGTCTGCCCGTTCGCCGTAACCGACTTGCTGATCTTAAACGAACCATGGCTGGTATTTGTAAATTCAACCACAGCCTTCGTATCGGAGATTTCTCCGGTATCATTTGTCTTGGTTGTTTCAAAGCCTGCAACTGCCGTTTCCGTAACTGTATAGCCCACACCCACCGGAAGACCGGATGCCACTGCCGACTCTCCGTCCTTCAGCGTTGTCGTAGCAACACCATCCGTAAATGTAAGGTCCCCGTATGTTCCGCTGACTGTCGTATCGTCCAGTGTAACGGTAAACTCAAAATCAATTTCCTTATCCGAAGCCAGTGCACTGACAACCGTCTTCTTGATCTCAAGATTATCCGCAATCGTTCTTTTTCTGTTACATACGGTCCATGTGTAATTTCCGAGTTCGATCGTATTTACGATCACTCCCGGATTTGCATCCTGAATCCTGTTATCCACTGTCTTGGCAGCTTCATAACTTCCTGCTACGTTGCCTTTATAAACTGCAAAATAATGCGGTGTATCATCCAACTGATAGTCGTCCGGCGACTTGGTTTCCTGCCAGTAGTAAAGGTTTCCTTCCTGCAGATACTCCTCTTCGATGGTATAATATCCGTCGGTACTTGTGATATCCCCGGTATTCACAAGCACAGGATTTCCCATTACATATGTTGTCGAGTCGAAAGGAACCGTATAAAGCTTGAAGATTGCTCCCGGAAGTCCCTTGGTAATGTTATGCTCATCAATCTTATGAAGCTGGATTCCGCCACCCTGAATCGTTGCAGAATGGGACGATACCTTGTGATTCTCACTTGTTCCGTCGCTGTGCTGCTTTCCACCACCGATCAGGATTGCTTCATTATCCACCTGGATATCGCCCTTGGCTCTGGTTCTTACGCTGTACTTAACAATGACATGTGTCGAATCCGGAACCGTAACCGTGATCAATCTGGCGTCGTCATTATAGGATACCGTTGCTTCCTCGCTTGCAAGAAGATCCTTTCCGGTTGCATCTTCAACCGTAAAGCCGTACTTTCCTGCATAACCGCTGGTGATCAGCTCGATATTTGTATTAAGGACATCCTCCAGGATCAGATCATCGCCTTCGTTCAGTGTAAGCGCATCCTCATTGACATCGATCCGGAAATTGATGATATCCTTATCTGTCTCGTCGATCACTTCCGGGGACAGATCTTTCTTTGACAGGAACTTATAGGTATAATCCGCCGTTTCGGAATCCGTTGCATAGGTAGTATTTCCGGTGGAATCCGTAACATTGAATACATTTGTATAATGCCGGGTATCATCCGTTCCCCTTACCTCTTCTTTTTCAGCAGCTGTCAGTTTTGTCCTGTACTTTACGGTAGTCGCAAGACCACTGGTCCCCACCGAATAAGGTCCGTTATAAATATCTTTATTATTAAATGCCTTGGACACATCCACCGGTCCCATCACGTTATTCGTTATGGACAGTTCGATCATTGCGTCACCGGTTACGACATCATTCCAGTAATCCTTTCCGTCCAGAGTGGAGTGACCAAGACAGGAGATTGACATGGACCCCGCGATATATTCCATTCCCGCCGGAATGGAATCGGTAAAGTAAACCTTCCTGTCCGGATCGATGGAACTTCTGTTCTTATTGATAACAACCGTCCATTCGTATTCCTTTGTCTCCTCATCATACTGAACAGACTTTTCTACTGTAATCTGATTTGAAGAATACTTCTTCTGGTCACTGTCATTCCCCAGTGAAACTTCATACTGGTTGTAAAGATCAATATAATTTCTATAGGTAAATCCGTCCGTCAGATCCCCTGTTGTGGGATAAGTGGACAGGGTTACCGTATAGGTTTCTCCTGCCGGGAGGTTTGCAAATGTAATTTTACGGTTTGCGGTATCAACGGAGTAATCCGTTGCCGCAAGGGCTGCACCGGTCCCGTCGGTTATCTCCACCGAAGACCAGTCAATTGCCGAATTATATTCATTAAAGTAATACTCATTGTCTAAGGTATTTGCAGAAGCCGTATCAACGATGTACGCATTTTCCAGATCCGTAGTTCCGGTATTTGAAACCGCGATGCTCCACTGAATACGGTTATTCGTTGCATCAAAAGCAACAAATGACTTGTCCACAGTTCCGGCATCCGTTGTTCCGAAGGTATGCTGGAAGCTTGTACTGTCCTTTCCTTCCCGGTTCTCACCTGTCGCCGTTACTCTGTTATTGATATTCTTGATCCCGGAGAGTGCCGGAGCCTCTGTGGAATCCGGGATCTTAACCTGATACTGTATCACAACCGGCCCCATGCCGAAGTTACTGCCGGTGTCATAGGAGAAAAGATTTTTTTCCGTATCCACAAACGTTCCATCCGTGAAATCGCTGTTATAGGTATCCAGCGTGGTTCCGTTTACGGTAATGGATCCTGTCAGATACTGGAGATCATTCATGTAATCGCTGATCACCACATTGGACATTTCCGTGGAAGAATCTCCGACAGTTATGGTGTAGGTATAGGTATTATCGTCAATCTTTGTATAGCTCTTATCCACCGCGATGGAGGAAATCGGAGTTACGGTTGCCGTTGTATCACCGGTCGTACCGCCGCTCTCCCATGTGGTCTTTACATTATTTACAAGTTCCTCTCCAAGCGCGTCTGCAGTAACCTTTGTGGTATAGGTGATCCGGTATTGTGTATCCTTTACCACCTTTGCATTACTATCCTGCAGTGCCTGAAAGAGATCAACGGTTGCAGTCTGTCCGGAAACACTGACATAGCTTGAAAGATCAACTGTTTTTTCCTTCCAACTGTCAAGCGTATCATTATAAGTTACACTGAAAGAAGACACATCAAAGCTCTGATGTGTGCTTGTCAGTGTATCGATCACATTAAATGCACTTTCATGATAGGTGTTGGGAGTCACCGAAACCTGGTACGTCACATCATAGGTACCATCACCGTTCGGCGTAACTGCCACATTGCCACCTTCTGCACCGGAAACCATCTTTGAGTTTTGAGAAGTGGATCCGGAAGAAAACTGAAGGGTAAAATCGTCTTTTGCTCCCGGGAAACGAAGTGACACTTCGTCCGCAGATCCGACCTTCTCCGCATCCAGGGACATACTGAGGGCAAAGGTTCCCTTTACCTCAGAATCCTGCTCGAAGAGCCATTCCTTTTTTACATCCAGATACACCTTGTTGCCCGAAATGGTATAACTTCCGCGGATATCCGTTCCCTGCATGATATTTCCTGCCTGGCCTTCAGAAAGATCCACCAGATCCTGAAGCGGATTTTCTCCGATGAATGCCGTAAGATCATACACCCAGATGACCTTACCCTCATCACTCACCACTTTCGCGGCACTCAGCTTATCGTGAGGAATCGTATAGTTTATATTGATCCCAAACTGCGAATTCCTGTCGATAGTCTGACTCGGATCAGCCAGACTCACCTCGATGTTGTTTGCCGCAAGCTCAACCAGCTGCGGATTCACGTATGGATCAGCATAAACATTACTGAATGTCGATCCGCCCGGAAGGATCAGCGAGAACACCATGAAAAAAGCCATGGTGAGTGCAATGATCCGTCTACACGACATGCTGCCCCATCCCTTCCTGTTTTCGTTGTTTCCCTTTTGCATAAGCATATATCTCCTCTACTTCTTCTCATGAGAGTATAATAACCCATCATAATGACATATATTCATTAGTTTACCATAATTTCCCATACCGGGCAATTAAACGCCTTCGTGAAATGTACTAAAATTACATGTTGGTTTTTATGTAAATCTAAGGAAAAGCCGGAAGGAACCGAAAAAAGCGACCGCCTTTTCGGCGATCGCTTCTCATAGATCCATATATTGATCAATATTTATACTTGTTCAGTGCATATACTGCAAGAGCAAATGCCAGACCTACAAGGATTTCGGAGTCGCTGTCAAACTCCATGATATAGGTATCCGCCATATTCAGTGCCTGACCTGCGATCAGGTACTTCTCGTTCCGTACACGCATGATCGGAAGTGCTCCGCGGTATACCGTGTAATTCCACATTACCGCATCTCCTACGATCTCCCATGCCTCTTCATAGTCTACGATATACCTCTGCTGCCGGGACATCGGATCCCGCTCTACGGTACCGAACTTATCTCTTGCGGAAAACTCAAACCGCTTTGATCCCAGTCTGTCATATTTTTCCTGCACATAAGCACACTCACTTATGGTATCTGCAAGATAAATCTTGATGCGGTGACCGGTTGCGATGAAGTCATCCTTTGTGTAATAAACCTGCTTTCCCCGCTCATTGAATACCTTCACGGTATCATACTCTTCCAGATCCTGTGCCTTGATCAAAAGTCTTGCCATAATAAACTCCCCAATCCATATTTTATTACAAAAAACCCCATCTCTATTCTAACAAGGAAACGGTATATTTTCAATCTATTCTTTTATCGTATACTGGATCGAATTAACCTTGTCATTGGAAGCATCCGAATCCTCATCCTTTTCAAAAATGATCAGAAGATCGCAGTTTCCTTTACTCACCTTCAGGCTATTGGAGCTCTCGTCCGTCTTTCCGTATGCACCCTCCACGGTCTTACGGTCCGATCCGATATATACACCTTCCACGGTTCCGTATGTATCATCCCTCAGGACAACGCCGCTGATAATGGCACTTCCGTCCTTCTTGTAGGAAAGCACTTCATAACCCGGATATGTGTAGATCACATCCATTCCGTCAAATGCGCAGCTGGGAGCTTCATAGGTCTCCTTATATGCACCGAGCTGAGCGATCACATCATCTGCAGGCGCACCCATGGAAATCTTCACATCATCCTTCTGGAAGTAATAGGTATCATCCGCTGCTTCCTTCTTCTCTGTTGCCGCCTCGGTCGATGCTGCCGTTCCCGATTCTGCCTGGGTCTGCTTTGCGGATGTTCCGGATTCCTTATCATCGGATTTGCTTCCGCAGCCTGTCATAAGCAGTGTCATGGCAAGAACCAGTGTAAGACGTTTCATGTGCTTCATTTTTCTCATTTTCATTTCCTCCTTGATCCGTTTCGGCTTACCCGAAATGTCACTCTGTTTTCTGTTTTATATCCGTCATTTAATGAAAGCTCGTTACTTTTCCGGTTTCCCGAAGTTGTTTTTCCTGAGACTCCTTCATCTCATTATAATCCCTGATCTTTTCTTCCCACTTTTCGGAAAGCTCCTGATCTCCTCTCCTGTCCGTGATCCCGGGCTGTTCCTTCAGGATCTTTCCGAACCAGACGCTGGACTTTTCCGCACCGGACAGGTTCAGATGCAGACCCGCATCAAATGTGTCCGTGGAATAGTCGATCCCGGTTTCATCCGCATGCTGCAGGAAATTAATGTAGGTCAGTCCGTTCTCCTTTGCATAGTCCGCGATCTGCTGATCCCACTCCTCATACCAGTAAGGATAGCAGGATGCCGACTTGATGAGGATCAAGGTTATGCCGTTCTCCTTGCAGCAATCCCGCATTTTATTCAGATAATCCCAGCAGGTTTCACTATAGGTATAATCCGCTTTCGGGATGGGCTCCGGCAGGTGCTCCACCGGCTTCGAATCGATCCGCATCAGATATCCGTTATGTGAAAGTTTTCTCTTACTGAACAGGTATTCAAAGTCCTCTGATGTAAGCTCGCTCCAGCGGGAATGGAACCGCAGAATGGGGAAAACATAACTGAGATAGCTTTCCTCTTCCGTCATGGACGCTTTGATGGCCTCCGATTTTACGGAGGACCAGCGCATACCGTCCAGTGTAAGCCGGTTAAACGCTTCGCTTCTGGGTTTGTCATACTGCATGGAGAACACATTGAAGACCACCACCTTCGGCGTCTCATATCTAAGTGTATCCTTCAGCATATAATAGGAATTCCATATCTCCTGCTGGGGAGTTCCGCGGATCACACTGGTGATCCCATACTCCTGCCACAGCTTGATCGGGGAAAAGTTACTGTATACTTCACAATCCCCGATAAAGAGCACATCATTATCCCCGGCGTTATCATAATACTCTCCGGAAAGTGCACCCTCTTCATTTTCCACAGCATATTTCGGCACCAGCAGTTTCTGCAGGAACCACAGAGTTCCGATCAGTGCAACCAAAAATATGCTGACTCGAATCAATCTCTTCATATATCTCCTCTACCCGGCATCTCCTCTGCCTGGGCCGTCGGTCCGGCCGTTCCCCGAAAATGTCCGGAATCTTACCGTAAGGTCAGAACTGGTTATAGATAAACTGTGTCGCGTCATATCCGATTCCGTAAGCACCGAATACGATCACCAGAAGGATCAGCGCCCACAGGATAAAGTAATTCCACACAACCGGTTTTTCCCGGATCCGGTCCTCGATGCTGCGCCGCTCTGCCAGAACACTTACAATAAACATGATCACGACGCCCACGGCAACCACGATAAAATCAAGCCCCGTTGCACCCAGCTTCAGGAAGCTTCCGTCCGAAACCGCTCCCCAGTTCGGGGTGGTGAACATGGTTCCCACCATCCGGAATGTAAGCGGTACATCCCGGTATACGTCCAGGATACGGATCAGTCCCATCAGCCAGAAGGTCCGGAAGATCTGAACCCCGTCCCAGATCTTTGTATTTGAAAAACCGCATTTCTCATGGAATTTCCTGTACAAAGGTGCCAGTTCCTGGGATACCAGGAGCACCAGACAGTTCAGCATTCCCCAGACAATGAAGTTCCAGGCGGCACCATGCCAGATACCGGTTGCAAACCATACAACGATCGTTGCGATATAGACCGGAATCCTCTTTCCGAGTGCAGCCCCGAGTTTTTCTCTTGATTTTTTGGAAATCTTCAGCATCCAGCCGCTGACGGAAAGCGGATAAAAGATATAATCCTTGAACCATGTTCCCATGGTAATGTGCCAGCGCCGCCAGTACTCTGCTATGTTTTTTGAAAAAAACGGACGCTCGAAGTTCTCTGCCACACGGATTCCCAGCATCCGTGCCACACCGATGGTGATGTCGATCCCACCCGTAAAGTCCGCATAGAGCTGGATTGCATAAAACAGGATCGTCGCAAGCACATAAACGCCCGGGTATTTATCCGTATCCGATGTAAGGGATACGATGACCGGTGCCAGTCGGTCCGCGATCACCAGTTTCTTAAAGAAGCCCCACACCACCCGGAGAAGCCCGTAGTAAAAGGTCTCAGCATCAAAGGAATGCTTTGCGAACAGCGTGGTGGACAGCTCGTCATACCGGCTGATCGGTCCCTGGATCACCTGTGGGAAGAAGGACGTGAACAGTGCCGCTTTTCCCAGATTCCGCTCTGCTTTATATTTCCGGCGGTATACATCGATCACATAGCCAAGGCTCTGGAACATGTAAAAGGAAATCCCAAGCGGCAGGATGAAATGATGCATCGCAAAATCCGTCCCGAAGATACCGTTCAGGTTTTCCAGAAAGAAATCCGTATATTTGATCACGGCAAGGATACCGAGATTCAGCAGAAGACATCCCACCAGGATCCCTTTCGCCTTCCGTGTCATTCCCTTTTTGTACTTTTTCTTTTCGTCCCTGCCGGCAGACTTATTCTCTTTTACCCATGCGTCCTGCCGTTCCCAGACCTTCTCGATCCAGACGCCGGCCCCATAGGTACTGAGGATCGTCACTGCCATAAAGATCAGATATTTCGGTCCCGAAAAGGCATAAAAAACCACGCTTCCGAGGAGCAGCAGCATCCACTGGAAACGTTTCGGGATAAGATAATACAGCAGGATCAGTCCTGCAAGAAAACCGATAAACTGATAAGATACAAATGACATGGTACTTTACGCCTTACTCATCCATCTCTTTTTCGATCAGTGCCCAGATGGCCTCTGCCGAATTGAAGTTCTCCGGAATGATCTCCGAAGCGGGAATGCGTACGTCAAATGAATCGCTGATCTCCGTGATCAGGGATACGATATCAAAAGAGTCCAGGATCTTATCATCGATCAGTGTATCGCAGGTTTCATAATCCACTTCCGGATGAAGTTCCTTTAAGATTTCAAGCAGCTCTTCCATTTTTCCTCCGTTCCGGATCCCCTGTTCCTTTTCAGGGATCCATCCTCATGTTTCAATATTTTCTATCTCTACTACCGCTTTTCTTCCATATACTTCTGCTTCAGCAGATTCCGGTCCACCTTTCCGTTCGGCGTATAGGGCATCGCCGGAAGGGAATGTACCGCATGGGGAAGCATGTAGCGGGGAAGACGTTTCTTCAGTTCCGCCTTCAGTTCCATCTCTGTCGTATCTCCCGTATAGTAGAGACCGATCTTGTTCTTGTCCGGCCGGAAGACACAGCACACACTGCGGATCCCGTCCACCAGGGATGCAACCGCCTCGATCTCACCAAGCTCGATCCGGTGTCCCATATGCTTGATCTGGTCATCCTTCCGGGACATGAAGATCAGTTCCCCATCCTCATTTCTTCTTGCCAGATCTCCGGTTTTATAAATGATCTCCGGATAATTCGGATTCAGCGGATTCTGAATATAGCTTTCCGAGGTCTTCTCCGGATTATTGTAATATCCCAGGGTTACGGAGGTTCCGCGGATACAGATCTCTCCCGTTTCCTCTCCCTCTGCCGGCGTTCCGTCTTCCTTCAGCAGCAGGATCTCCGTATTCCGGAAAGGTCCTCCGATCGGGATCACCTCGCCCGGTTCAAAGTCCCGCTCCACCTTGTAATAACAGCACATTCCGGTACCTTCCGTCGGGCCGTACAGATTTGTGAAGCTTGCCTCCGGCAAGGTTTCCCGCCATATTTTCAGCTGTTTGATGGGGAATACTTCGCTGCCGAAAGCGATACATTTCAGATACTCCGGTTTCACCGTATCAAATGTACCGAAGGACGAAACGATCGTAAGCGCCGAAACCACCCAGCAAATGGTATTGATCTTCTTCTCATTCAGATACTCCACCAGTTTGACCGGGAACATGAAATTCTCCTTCGGGATCAGATAGGTTGTTGCGCCGAATTTCAGTGTCGGATAGATCTCCTTCAGGCAGGCATCAAAGTAAAGCGGCGTCTGGTTTCCGAACACCGTATCCCGCGAAAAGCCAAGCACCTCCGACAATGTCTCGATATAATCAATGACGGATCTGTGGCAGGCTGCAACGCCCTTCGGGACTCCCGTGGAACCGGAGGTAAACACGATGTAGATCGGATCCACATCCAGGCTTTTGTTCCGGATCTTCTGCAGACTTTCCTCACGGATCTCTTCTTTGATCATATCCGGGAACATAAGGATCTTCTCCTCATATCCCAGCTCCACCGCATGGGATTTTGTATCTTCATCGCAGATAACAGCCCGCGGCTGAAGTGTATCGAAAATAAGACGGATCCGGTGAACCGGCATCTCTTCATCGATGGGCACATAAAAGCAGCCACTGTATACCACCCCGAAAAACGCATTGATCATATTCGGGTGTTTTTTCATATAAACCACCACCGGCTCACGGTAAAATCCGCGTGCGGCAAGAACGCTTCCGATGGCACGGGAATGATCGTACAGATCCCGGAAGGTGATCCCTTCTTCCCCATTGGAAAAAGCAACCTTCTCCGGCACCTGATCCACGATATTCTCCATATATTCCAGTACATTTACGATCTGACTCATTCTTTTGTTACTTTCCTTCTGAAGTATCACATTTATCTGAGTGTCAGGATGTAATCTTTATCCTTTATCTCAGTGTCATGATATAATCCTCATCCTTATATACCACATCCGCAGGACTTTCCGTCACTGCCGGAGGATAAGGATCCAATTCCAGCGCATAGAGACCCGGTCTCCATTTATCCGCATATTCCTTTAACTGCGCGTCCGTACTGAGGAACGGAACAAACTGGCGGATATAGATCGGTGACGGATCCATGTTGAACCAGTTCCCGTTGATCTGTACCTTCAGCCAGTAATGGGTTCCGGTATCCGTGATCTTTTCAATCACCATGCAGACAAAGCCTTCCCGTTCCAGAAGGATCTTGCAGACCAGCGCATGCGTGAAGCAGTCTCCGCTCTCCCCTTCCATCGCACGAATTGCCTGATCCACATCATTATCATGTGAACCGGTTCCGATCCACGGAATCTCCAGACGAACCCAGCGGAAAATGGCAAATGCCTTCTCGATCTCACTCATGTTCGGTTTGATCTCCTTCTTCAGGATATCATCCGCCAGAGTATACATTTTCTCCGTATCTTCATAGTTTGCGGGCTTTTCATTCACATGCACGCTGATGGAAGCGCTGGAACTTCTGTCCACGAAATCCGTTGCCGTATAGGTTACCTGATAGATACCCGGTGTATCCAGATCCACCTTGGAGTTATCTATGGTAAGCTCCGGATTGGAATCCAACGCATCCTCAACCGTTACTCCGGCTCTGTAGGAAATGGATTCACCCACATACACATTTTTATTTTCCGTACCCTTGATGACCGGTACATTTTTCTCATCATAAATCGTAAGATCCGCAGTGAGCAACGTTTTGTTTCCGCCCTGATCCTTCAGCTCGATCCCCACGGTCGTAACCACTTCTTTTGTAAAATCCGGCGGATTCACGAAACTGACATCGATCTTCGTCGCATCCTGCATATAGACCAGGAAGTCTTTTGCTTCCAGTTTCTCTCCCAGTTTGAGCACCTTATCTTCCGTCTTTCCGGCAGGAGCAGTGGTATCCTGAATGATCAGTTTGGAAGTTGCCTGAAGCGGGCCCCAGGAAAGCTCGATGGTATGCTCTCCCAGATCCGTCGTCTGTATGGCTTTCATATCCGTTTTGATCTCCACGGAATCCCAGGGAACCTGAAGAAATGCATCGACTCCCGGCAGCGGGTTTCCTGCTTCCATAACATACCGGTCTTTAATATTGTTATAGAACCGGATAATGATCCAGGCTGCCGCTCCGGCAAGCGCAAGAACGATCATGATCGTGATGAGGATGATATGCTTCTTCCGTTTCTTCTTTGACGCCTTTCGCATATTCTCCAGAAACTCTTTATTCTTCGCGCTTCTGGCACTCACGGCATCTGAAATCCTATCCGTCTTTGAAGCATCACCCTTCTCTTCGGTTTCCGTTTTCTCCGAAGCATCACCCTTCTCTGCCGAATCTGCCTTCTCTGCGGTTTCTGACTTCCCCGTCTCCTCCGGGGATGCCGGATTCTCCGTATTCAATTCCTTCTTTTCTGCATTTTCCATCAATTATACTAAACCTGTCATTTTCGGAATTATAGCTTTTGAACACCACCCCAAGGCATTCTCTTCTCTCTACTGATTTGTCTTCGGTCCCTCATATTCCTTATAGGGCACATCCGGTGAAAAGACGAAATCATGCCATGCACCGCGATCCTCCAACGGCGGGAATTCCATATAATTATCCCCGTAGGAATCCCGGAGGAACTGATCATATCCGATGGGTGCCGGAACCTTCATGAACTCATAATCCAGATAGATCGTCTCCCTGAAAATGTCTTTGTCATAGATATATTCCATTCCGTACTTAAAGGGGAAGCAGATCAGTCCGACCTGGTCACAGTCTTTCCATTTTCTTCTTGCCGCTGTTCCGTTTACCTTCTTGTAGGTCTTGATGGGATCAAAAGGAACAAACGGAAGGTGAAGGACCTTATTTGCGGTTCTTGTCAAAATGCTGGGATTCACATTAAACACATAGGCATGTGCCAGTACATTTCTGGTCTGATTCAGGAAGAGAACCGTCTTTCTTTCCAGTCCCTTCTTCGGAGCTCCGTCCAGCGGATAGATATCGATATAGATACCGTTGTTGCAGGTATTGTTCGGAGACACCAGAATTCCTGTGGTATTGCTGTTCCTGAGACGTGCGAAGGAACTGTAATAATCTTCGTCGTTCTGTGTTGTCTGGAAGAAATAAGGATCCTTGAATTCATCCTGCAGACGGATCAGTTTCTGATAATCCGCTCTCGGCATCATGATATCAAAATCATCATCCCAGGGAATATAACCTCTGTGACGGACTGCACCCAGCAGGGATCCGTAGGTTACCCAGTAACGAAGGCCGTGCTTTTCGCAAACCTCACTGATGGCACGGAACAGATCCATCTCGATCGCCCATACCTTCTTCATCTCCGTCGGTATCTCATAACCGCAGCGAACCTCCGGTTCCAGGAAATCCTTTGGCAGAAAGCCGTTTTCCAGTAATCTCTCGCACTCAGTCATTCTATCATCCTCCAAATATCTTTTCTTAGATATACTCGCCGGCCGTGATCCGGAAGGTCGAGCCGGTCATCATGGAGCTGGCATCACTGAACAGATAAACCAACGCCTCCACATAGTCGCTTCGTTCGCACATACGCCCCATCGGGAGTACCTCGGCAGCTCGCTTTCTCAGCTCCGCTTCACTCTCACCCAGAGATTCCCGGAGAGAAACCTCACCTTCCGTGGGAGTCCATCCCAGTGTCAGGTAATTGCAGCGGATCATCTCCGAAGAATACTGATGCGCGATATGCGACATCAGTGTCCGGAGAACACCCTTACTGCAGGCATATGCCGCCCTGTCCTTCTGTCCGCCCCAGGCATGTGCGGAACCCGTCAGGACAATGCTGCCCCCGCCGTTCATCCGCATATATTTCACTGCCTGCTGGCAGCAGAAAAATGCAGCCTTGAAATTCACATCCATCACCCAGTCGAAGGTTTCTTCATCGCAGGTGTCCAGGGGAGAAACCGGTGTGACACCGGCATAGTTAAAGAATCCGTCCACCTTTCCGTATGTGCTGTATGCTTCATCGAAAAGCTTCCTGCAATCATCCACCTTGAGGAGGTCCGTATATACGAAAATGGCTTCGGAGCCCAGCGTCCGGATATTCTTTACGATCTTCTTTCCGGCCTTCTCGTCTCTTCCTCCGATCACAACCCTGGCGCCCTCCTGACCGCAGACCTCTGCGACCGCACGGCCGACACCCTTGGTACCGCCGGATATGACGATGACCTTATCTTTTAATCTCTTATCTGACATACCTTTCCCTCATATGAAAGATCCTTCGAGACTCCGCCTCTCAGGATGACATTACAGTTCCAGTGCTTTATCCACATCGAAGCCCTTCAGGCAGAGATCCTCGCCTGCTTCGTTGTAAACATGAACGGTTGCCATGTAATGCTTCAGTCTTTCAGCCAGCTGCTCCTTTGTATCGCATACCAGATACAGTCTGGTCAGAACCTGCTTCTCATTTCCGATCCACTCCGGAAGTACATCATCTCCCTCATGCAGACGCTGGATATTTTCGATGGCACAAGGGTCATCCTTCCATGCATCCAGTCCCTCGATCTTCGCGATCCTGCCCTGCTTCAGAAGGAACCACAGGGTTGCCGCATGCTTTCCTCTGAGATAGGTATCATCATCCTTTGTAAGATCCAAATCTCCCTCGGAACCGGTCAGGGCAAAACGGATCAGCATTTCTCTCTGATCGAATCCATGAATTGCTTTCATCAGAAGATGCGGTGCCTCTCCCTGGAGACGGAAGCCTGTATCATAAACATAGAACTCTCCGTTCTCAAAGAATCCGGACAGCATCAGGATACCGTTCTTGATTCCGATCTCCTTAAACATCCGTACCGCATTTTCATGCATACGGCTGAAATACTCGTCCAGATGCTTGGAAGGATAGGTTCCTCCCAGGCAGACACGGGAAAGTCCCGGCTGCTCATCCGTGGTATATCTGTCATAAATGCAGGAAGCGGAGCATACACCATCCTTAAAGGTGTAGTACATTCCCATATCTTCACACTGCATATATTTTTCTACGATAAAACGCTTCTTGT
>CADBOV010000039.1 GCA_902796385.1 uncultured Lachnospiraceae bacterium | reverse complement strand
CTACCGTATCAAATTCAAGATCCGGGTCATTCAGGTCATTCTTTGCCCCGGCCAGAAAATCCTTCAATGCACCGGTCAGTTCTCCCGTCTTTTCGTCCGTACCACAGAAGGGAAGGTAATTATCCCGATAACCGACCCGGATCGATGCATGCTCCTTGATCCAATCCTCAATTTCGGGAGTGAGTAATGCTGCGGTCTTTGTATTGTAGAGCCGCTGCAGTGAAATCTTCTCGTTAAAATACGGGTCCTCATCCTGAATCTGGGCCATGGCATAATTCAACTCATCCAGAAGATCCTTACGATTCTTATTCACCGCATAGAAATAATCCGATCCTCCGATCCGGCAGACAGGCATCAGATCCCGATGATAGTCATAGGAAAAGATCGCAGCGTATCCGTCGATCTCGCCACGTTTAAGACTCTCCATGGATTCATTTTCGTCAAGAGTAAGTGATACAACCTCCAGATTGATCTTGTTCTTTTCAGCCCACTCCTTAAGGAAGCTTTCCTGAACACTCCCCTTGTTAGCACCGATTTTCTTTCCGTTGAAGGAAGAAAGATTATCCGCCGAGATCTCTCTGTTGTCACCACGTACGAAGATATAATATGCCTCGGTTCCCATGGGAAGATCGGAGAAATACATATACGGCTCACGGTCCTCCTTATAGGACACATCACTCAGAAGATCGATCTCTCCGTCCTTCAGCTTCTGCAGCAGATTCGGCCAGCTGTCTTCCACATATTCAAAGGTCCAGCCGGTATAAGCGGAAATCTTCTGATGATATTCATAGTCGATGCCGCGGCGGCGCCCGAACCGGTCATAGTAACAGAAGGATGAATCATACCATCCGATACGTACCACCTTCTGATCCTTCCCTTCTTCAGCATATGTTCTGAGCGGTATCAATAATCCCACCAGAAATGCAGCCAGCAGCAAATATATGATCGTTCGTTTTATATTCTTATGTAGTCTCATCGGCAGTCCTCCCGAAACGAAGAATTGAATAGAATAAGCCAAAATATATTATATCATTTTTTATACGAATTTTCATCCATCCCTTTTCGATAAAAACAAAAAAAAATACATGTGGACATCACGCAACTCTCTGTGTCCACATGCATTTTCCAATCCTCTATTTATGAGCATCCGGCCATTCCAGTGTAAAACTATCCTGTGTTACGCTGAGTCTGGCTTTCTCACCCAGTAACAGCGGATAATTCTTCTCTCCATGACCTCCGGGAAATCCATAAGCGATCGGGATATCCAGATCCTTCAGAAACTGCCTGTAAAGCATATCATAAACCGACCGGAACTTCCCTCCTCTGGAATCCCCCGTATAATCGGCCTGCTCCGGATCCGTATCGATCCATTCACCCAGCACGATCCCGGATGCATGCTCCAGAACTCCGTTATTCTTAAGAACCGTCATGGCATAATGTACCTGGTGATAATCACACTCCACATCCTCCAGGAACAGAATATACGGCTGATCCAGCTTCGTACTGTCATATGCGGTATTTGCCACTGTCATCAGGATCGTCGGATTCCCGCCGATCAGAATCCCCTCTGCAGTTCCCTGATTGTCATACTCGCTGCCGGCACATTTATATGACGGTATCTCGCCCTGAAGCATTTTTCTTTCCGCCTCCGCACATTCTTCCGGAAGACCCGTAAATGCAGCACTCATGGATGCATGTATGGAAAGAACGCCTTCCCTGTTCCAGGCTGAATGACATGCCGTGATATCACTGTACCCGATGATCGGTTTCTTCGTTTCTGCAATAAGATTCCGGTCCATCACTTCCATAACTTCACAGGCCGCATATCCGCCCCGCACGCAGAAAATCCCTTTGATCCCGGGATCCTTCAGTGCCCATTCCAGATCTTCCCGGCAGTTATCCAGTGTACGATCTACCGTACAGACATATTTTCCTTCCACGGGAATGTATCCCCATTCCTTCAGACCTTTTATCGTGGCATCCGTCTGTTCTCTGGTAGGAAGTGCCGACGGAGAGATCACCGCCACCTTATCTCCTTCTTTCAGAAAACTTGATGCATCCGTTCCTTTAAACTTCTCATATCCCGTAATCTCGATGGGAGTATCTACTCCTTCCGAGAACAGTTTCTTCTCTTCTTCCGCCTCGGCGGTCGTACTTGCTTCCGTGCTTTCTTCTTTCTTCGTACACCCGGAAAATAAAGCACAGGTCAGCAGCAGCGAAACGACAACCGCCACTTTTTTTCTGTAGTTCTTTTTCATACCGGTCCTCATCCTCCTGCTTATCATTCGTATCTTTATAATAACACATTATCCGCTTTTTTGTTATATACATCCGGTTCAATTGCTACATTGTGCCTTTCCCCTATCAGTGATATAATTACTTCGTATTAAATCCCCGAAAGGAGCATACATCAATGGGTGGATTAGAATCACTGTTTTCAAATGTCCTGAACCTGAATTATAAACAGGTGATCATGTGGATTATCGGAGGCATTCTCATATACCTGGCCATTAAGAAAAAGATGGAGCCGACGCTTCTGCTTCCCATCGGTTTCGGAGCCATTCTGGTAAATCTGCCTCTGTCCGGAGCGATCAACCAGACCGTAGACGGTGTGGTTCAGGAAGGTCCCATCTCGATCCTGTTCAATAACGGTATCGCAAACGAACTCTTCCCGCTTCTTCTCTTTGTTGGAATCGGAGCCATGATCGATTTCGGTCCTCTGCTTTCGAATCCGAAGCTGATGATATTCGGCGCAGCCGCCCAGTTCGGAATCTTTTTCACACTCAGTATGGCTTCTCTCTTCGGCTTTGAACTGAAGGACGCTGCTTCCATCGCCATCATCGGTGCTGCGGATGGTCCCACATCCATCTTCGTAGCCAACTACTTCGGAACCAAATATATCGGAGCCATCATCGTAGCTGCATATTCCTACATGGCTCTGGTACCTATTGTACAGCCGCCGGTCATCAAGCTCCTTACCACCAAAAAGGAACGCAGGATCCGCATGGAGTATCAGGCCGGAAATGTATCAAAAACAGCGAAGATCATTTTCCCCATCTTTGTTACCATTCTTACAGGACTTGTTGCTCCCAATGCGGTAGCACTGATCGGATTCCTGATGTTCGGTAATCTGATCCGGGAATGCGGCGTTCTGGATTCTCTTTCCAAAACAGCCCAGTCGGTTCTGTCAAACCTGATCACTCTTTTCCTCGGAATCACCATTGCCGAGAAAATGCAGGCTGACGCCTTCCTGGATCCCACGACCTTGCTGATCCTCGGTCTGGGACTCGTGGCATTTATCTTTGACACGGCAGGCGGTGTTCTTTTCGCCAAGCTGATCAACCTCTTCTCAAAGAAGAAGCTCAACCCCATGATCGGTGCTGCGGGAATCTCTGCATTCCCCATGTCAGCCAGGGTTGTTCATAAACTGGGACTTCAGGAGGATAGTTCAAACTTCCTTCTCACACATACCATCGGTATCAATGTTTCCGGTCAGATCGCTTCCGTTATTGCCGGAGGTCTGATCCTGAACCTGATCGCACGATAGGAGGAACGTATTATGAGTATTGATACAAATGCATTTTTAGACTCTCTCCCCATCATGGGAAGCGGGCTGCTGGGAATATTTATCGTAACCGCTGTTATCATCATCGGCATCTACATCCTGCGGGCGGTCACCTCAGGAAAGGCAGAGCCGGAAGCTAACTCTGATCCGGCAGCTGCTGAAACCGAAGCTGCCAAGCCGGAACCGTCAGCCCACAAAGAATCCGCTATGGATCTTATGAAGGAACGCGAGAAGAAGGATTTTCTGGAAACGGATGATACTTATACCATTTCCAACGATCTGTAGTTTTCATGGTCTGCGATTACTATGATCCATGATCGCTGTGATCCGTAATCGCTATGATTCATGATCGCTATGATCCATGATCGCTATGATTCATGATCACTATGATATGTGAGCAATATGAAAAACGGGAGTCACGAATGATCG